>NZ_JAUBQW010000259.1:0-2793 GCF_036701485.1 Microcoleus sp. Pol11C3
GTCTCTATTTTCAGCGCGGCTTCTTGGCTCTATCCTTTATGCAGCAAGCATTATAGGTACGTTGTCACCCGCTAAGTTTTTACTCACATCCTCAAAAGACTCAGAACCCAAAGGGCTCGGAATCCAACCTTTAACATTCTTACGTTTCCCTAAAAGCGGCTGCGAATGCACAATCGGCAAACGGACAGCCTCCCCATGCAAAATCTCGCTAACTTCCGCATAAATTTTCGCCCTAGCTGCTTTATCCCCACTCGCCCTTCCCCGATCCAAAAGTTCCAGAACTTTCGGATTTTTCCAATTTCCCAAATCCCCCGTGGAACCAGGGCCGAAGTGAGGATAATAAAAATTGTCTGGATCCCCATAATCTCCAGTCCAACCCATCATAAAAGCTTGAAATCCGGGAGGTTTGAGTCGATCGGCTAAATAAGCAGACCAATCCTTTGTCAGCAATTTTACCCGAATCCCGATCGCGCTCAAATCCGCCGCAAAAGCCTCAGCGATCGGCTTCGGCGTGGGAAAATAGGGACGGCTGACGGGCATATACCACAAATCCAAATCAAAACCGTTCGGATAACCGGCTTTCGCCAGCATTGCTTTAGCTTGCTGCGGGTTAAATTCATAATCTTTAACTCGATCGGACTCTGCCAAATTCAGCGCAGGCGGGATAAATTGCGAGTCGTATTTTCCGAGTTCTCCCCAGAAAGCTTTGACTATTGCTTGCTTGTTAAGTGTTTGGGCGATCGCCCGCCTGACTTCTGGTTTTGACAAAGGTTCGTAACTCGGATTTAAGGCTAAATAACCGACATTAAAAGAAGGTCGCACAACAGCTTCTAAATTAGGATCTCCCTGAACTTCTTTCAGTTGATCCGGCGTTAAATCCACACTAAAATCAAGTTGTCCTGCTCGCAACTGAGCCAGTCTCGCCGCCGGATCATCAACAAAACGAATTACCAATTGATTGACTTTTGGCGTGCCAGTTTTCCAATAACTCGGATTTTTTTCTAAGATAATGCGATCGCCCGATCGCCATTCCTGAAACACAAAAGGCCCCGTACCCACCGCCAGCGACCCCGGAGTGCCGTATTTAGCACCCGCTTTTTTCACCGCCGCCGGACTCGCCATCCCGAAATAACCAGACCCAATCGCCGAGGGAAAAGCAGCAAAAGGTTGATTTAAAACAAACTTAATCGTAGACTTATCAACAACCGCCACATCTTTTACTAAAGAATTTTTTTCTCCCTTAAACCCGCCAAAAAAATCTTTCCAAATCGGATAATTCTTGCCTGCTTCTCGAAAACCGTTAGGATTTTTCGCATCCCACCAGCGCTCCACATTAAACTTAACAGCTTCCGCATCAAAATCCGTACCGTCGTGAAACTTTACCCCCGAACGCAATTTAAAAGTCCAAGTTTTACCATCTTTAGAACTTGACCATTCAGTAGCGAGACTCGGCTCAAGTTCCACAGTTCCCGGTTTAAAATCAGTCAAGCGATTGTAAATTTGGTCGATAACAATCACCGAATTGCCATCAGTAATATTTCCCGGTTCCAGATTGATCGGCGGCCCGCCCGCACCGTAAACTAAAGCCCCAGCCGGAACCGCAGCAGGAGTTGGCCCAGTTGGAGAATTATTGCTAACCGTGTTTGAGGGCGTGCCGCAATTTGATAAAATTACAGCCATCCCAAAAACTAGACCTAATAAAAATAAACGCCAGGGTTTTAACAATCTCATTTCAATAGCTCCCCTTGACTAGCAAACTGTACTCATGTAATAATAAAATGGTAATTCTCCCCGGCTCTTCCATCTGCGAACTCTGCGGTTAATTTAATAAATTCTATCAGGACTTACGCAACTGTCACAAGCACTAGCGGCTAAGCCACACCATCCGCCCAAAAACAAGACCCTAAACATAGTTAGGGATAGAACAAGCCAACTCCAGTTCTATCCTAACTATTTCTGAACCTATCAAGCAGCTTTTTCTCCAAAAAACTTTAGCCGTTTCAACCACTTCTGCCAGTATTCCAGCAATTGTTCGCGTTCCAACACAAATATTTCCCCATCTTCACCTGGAAGAGCCACAACAATCAAAGCATTAACAATTTTATTACCAAACAGAGTCTCACCATAGCATCGATTAATTGCCCCACCATAAGCAACTAACTGTAAAGGCTTATCGTAGAGTTTTTCTACTCGTAGTTTAGGTTCTTCAGCAGTTGTCCACTCAATAGTGCATGGAACACCTTGATAACGGGCAACTAAATCAACTTTCCCGGCGTATCCGTCCACATAATTTGGCACAACAGTCTCGACCAAATGGACATCGCTAAGTTTCTCCAGTACAGGCTGAACGCTATAACAATAGGGCTCAATTAAGCTGGAAGCAGTGGGAGATAACCCTTGCAAATAATCCTTAACCCACTGATGCAATAGTTCTCCCCGGCGACGGCTGGTCACAGCTATGCGATTTGCTTCTGCGTTCCCTACTTTCTTGCGCCAATTAGAAAGAGCAGCTACAGACTCAATCGCCTGTGTAGCCTTAAGTATTGTGCTAACTGCTGGTAGCAGAATGCCATTTTCATCTTGGTAGTCAAACCGTCCATTAGCCCTAGTTCTTTTCACGATCAGAATCTCCCAAAAATTGCTAAATTCAATTTCGCAATTTAGCTTTGGAGATATCTCTCACGTTGAGGCTGACTTAGACTGACTTAGGCTGACATATAGCCTTTCTCAGAAAGATGAGGTACAATAACAGCAGTGTGTAAACCAGTTAAAAATATTTGACGATGTAACTTG
>NZ_JAUBQW010000035.1:0-45680 GCF_036701485.1 Microcoleus sp. Pol11C3
GGGATCTTAAAATCCCAAAAGCCTTTTGACCCAAACTTTTTATCCACAACCCCTTGACAGGTCAATACAGTATCTACAGATATCGCCGACAATCTATATGTAATCATACTTTTGATAATTGCTATAAAATACAAAATACTCACCCTCCAAACCCTACAAATGCTAGACAAAATTCTGCAATTCTTCAAACGACTAATTCAGCGAATATTGGGAACCCCAACCCCACCATCCCCGCCGGGAAATACCGTCATCCGCCCCACCCTAACTGACGCGGAATACGAGTCGAAATTCATGGAAATCCTGGAAGGGATAAATGCCGGTTGGAGTCGAGGGGATGTAGCGGGATTCTTAATCGCAAAACGCCTTAAAGATGGTGAATTGGCGGCTTGGTTGCGACGGTTTGGAGAAAGATTGTTAGAGGCCGAACATGATGATACTGCTGCTACGAATGCGGTGGCATCGCTTCAGGAATTGGCGCAGCGGCTGGTTTTGTTAGGTAGAATTGGCAGCGGGGAATTGTCAGAGATTGCGAGGCAAATTGGGCGGGAGATATTAACACGGTTTCCGCTGCCGGAGGTTGAGGAGGAGGATACAAAGGGGAGGGTGATTGAGGCGGTGTTTGTTGGGGATGGTTTGGGTGGTTCTGGGGAAGTGAATCGGGGAGGTGGAGAGGGTGCCGGGGATGAATCGGAAAAAGTATGACGGGTTTGGCGAAAGTTGGTTATAAATCCTGTACAAAAGCATGGCTGAGTGAAAGTAATAATAACTTGCGGATATTGGTTAAACGCTTCGACAGATTGCCGCTAGGTGGACTCCATAGCCTTTGCATTTTTTATTCGTTTTCATCAGACTCTTCTTCATCCCAAGTGGGCGTATAATTTGAGTCAGGAGGCTGGGTTTCTCCGCATTCTATAGCTAGCGTTTTGCGATATTGTTCTGCCTCGGCAACCTTAATAAATTGAATTGCATCTTTTTTTACAGTTTTAGTTTCTGCTGCAATCTTTTCAACGGCAGAGGCGATTTCATCCAATGATACCTTAAAGAATTCCTTGCGTTCGTTAACTTTGTTGACGCTTTTATCGCGAAAATATTTATGTAACAGATTCTCAATTTCTGGCACATTTTCACAAGAAATCATTGCGTGAATATCAAAAGGAAATGGCACTGACGCTCCACTTAGTTCTTTAATCCGCTCCTCCGGCTCAAATCTGCGTGTCATCCCTATCTTATAAACATTTTCGCCAAAAGAACCAATATTTGAAATGACATATATATGACCAGATTTTGTCATCTGAGCGCGAGATATAGCCCTTTGATTACCAAGAGACTCTTCAAGTTGTTGACTGAGTTGTTGGATTTTAGCCTCTAGTTGTTCTTTTTGTTTGCCAGCAGCTTGTTCCATTTCGCGACGAGCTTGTTCTAAAGCTTTTTCGCGGCTTTTTACTTCTTGTTCCGCCTCTTTCTTCGCTTTTTCTATTTCACGAAGCTCTCTCTCTTCCGCGCGCATTTGCTCTCGAATTCTTCGCTGTTCTTCTGCGTCGGCTTGTTTCTTCTCGTGAAATTCATGGGTCAGATATAGTTCTTCTAGTTTGAGAGCGAGATACGTAGACATGATTGTACAGCGATTACTTTCTGATAATTTGTTAATGGTTTGACAAGCTTTGTTGATCCTGTTTTCTAATTTTTGGACGTTATTATATTTAACCTGAAGAATTGCAGCATCGCACTCACCATTAAAGGCTTTTAGTATAAGTGTGAGAAAGTCATCGCTCAGTTTTTTACCTTGGGTTTTGCTGCCAACTACTGTCCAGGGTGCATGACAGATGGCAGCCGTCTTATTTTTGAGCATTTTACTTTGTTGGCTTCTGATATTATCAAGTCTGACCTTATATTCTTCAGAACTGCCAAAATTATACTTAGATTGATAAAATCCAAAAGATTGAACTAATTCTTCTTCTTGAACTTCATTGAGTTTGTGCTGGATTGTTTTGATCTGAGCATTTAGTCTCTGTTGCTCGAAGACTATCTGGTCGAGTTCCCTTTGTTTGAGATTTATATTTGAATCTAATTGCTTTTCAAATTTTTCTTTAGAAAAGATTGTGTCATACTTACGTAAACTTTTTTCAACTTTTGAGAGTTTGAGTTGCGTGTATCTTAGTAGAGCAGCCAAAACTATTGATGCTACGGCGAGGAGTGTTGACAACATCAGGATTCTGTATCTTTGTTGAATACGTTTGAATATAACTGAAAGTTTATGAATTTGGCAAGTTGCTAGAGATTTAGCCCGATCGCCTTCAGTATGATCGCTAACTACCCACTCTACTTGATTGGTTTGGGTGCGATCGGCAATATCCAGGCGATCGGCTAACATACGAATTACGACTTCTCGCACCACTGTGCGGAAAGGGTTACACCGAAATAATTCCTGCAATCTATAAGGTGCACGCAGTGTACCCTACAAGATGTTGATACTATGAGGATTAATCTCCAATTCTTGCATCCACAAACTCAAATCGTAATGAAACAAGTAATCGGCATCGACTTAGGCGGAACCGCAATTAAACTCGGCAGATTTAGCGAAGACGGCATTTGTCACCAATCCTTAACTGTTCCAACTCCTCAACCCGCAACGCCAGAAGCAGTTTTAGCGACAATGACCGATGCTATTTTACAACTGAATCCGGTCGAAAATGCTGTAAGTGCGATCGGCATCGGCACACCAGGCCCCGCAGACGCAGCCGGCCGCATAGCCAGAGTAGCAATTAACCTCAAAAACTGGCAAAATGTCCCCCTGGCTGACTGGTTGGAAGCTAAAACCGGACTGCCGACCATCTTAGCAAATGATGCCAACTGTGCCGGATTGGGAGAAGCTTGGTTAGGTGCAGGAAGGCACTTTAAAAACCTAATCTTACTAACTTTAGGTACAGGCGTCGGCGGTGCAGTTATCCTAGACGGCAAACTATTTGCAGGCCATCTAGGCGCGGCCGGAGAACTAGGATTAATTGCCATAAATCCCGACGGCCCAGAGTGCAACAGCGGCAATCGCGGTTCTTTAGAACAGTATGTTTCGGTGCAGGCAATTCGCCGGGAAACGGGTTTGGAACCTGTAGAATTAGCAAATTTAGCTAAGTCTGGAGATGCCAAAGCTTTAAAGTATTGGCAAAATTACGGGCGCTATCTGGGTATCGGTTTGGCAAGTATAATTTATATTTTAACGCCGGAAGCTATTATTATCGGCGGTGGAATTAGTGCAGCTGCTGAATTTTTCTTACCGCAGGTTCGAGAAGAAATTGAGCGGCGGGTTCTGCCGAGTTCTCGCGAAGATTTGCAGTTATTGGTTGCTGAATTGGGCAATCAAGCAGGGATGGTAGGGGCAGCAAAATTAGCTTGGCAGCTTGGTCGATAGTGAAAATTTTAAAAAGCAGCGCATTTTACTGCGCTTTTTTCATATCTAAAATTAGGGTGCAACCTAAACACTTTAGCTCAAAAAAAATAAAATGAATGTGAGGAGTTACTAAACATAGTCTCCCTTCATTGTTCAGGCGTCTAACTAATGACTAATGACTAATGACTGCTTCATGGCAGAGATTGCCCTGTCGTATTTTTAATGTATTCCTGAATTTCTTGATAAGTTTCCGGGTCGCTTTGGCGGAGGATAATAATATTAGTTGCACTGTCAGGCAGGCAAAAGCTTAGCCGACCGTTCTGTTCGCAAGCAAAAGAGCTAATTCGACTCATATCGATCGCAAATTCTTTGCGGTCATAATTAATTTTAATCCACGAACCTCTAGAATTGCGATCAATGGTTTTTTTGAGGTAATCGAGAACTTGCTTGTAAGCCTCATAATGACCTTGGGGATTGAGGATAATCGGCTGACTGCTATTAGGCAGCCAAAAGGTGAGACGCTTGTTATCCAGTTCGCTCGAAAAAGCACTAATAGTGTCAAGGTCAATTATGTATGTACTTTTCTCATAAGTAATTTTGCTCCAATAAGCCACAAAGCCTCCTCAAACCTGTGTTTCCTGGTATTTTAGGATAGTTTGACAACTCCTACCATTTTAGATTTTAGATTTTAGATTTTAGATTGGGCATGACTGATGACTATCGGGGTTTGGAACTTGCCTAAAGTTGCATTTTTTTGGGAAACTGGTATCACCCTTGAAATCCAAGCTAAAAAGTTAAGTAAAAATATCAGCATTTTTACCTTCTGTCGAATGCGTTTTACCTTCTCCCTTCGGGTACTAGCCCCCCCAACCCATATGCTAGGGCTAGGGGGTGAGGTTTTTCACTGGTTGAGAATGCTGCCTGATATCATGTCCGGTAAGTGCGACCCGCATTAAATCCGATTGTTGGGTTGGGCGGGTGAGAGTACGATCGATTGTCTGCCTGATTTGACTATTGTGTACTCTCACCCGCGCCTACAGACATCTAATATATCAGAACTAATCGATCGCACATGATATGAGATCAGTTTGCTGCAACTTTCCCGGCAACCAAGTCGCGACCCTCATCTTCTAAAACATCCTGCTTTCCCTGGATGCTGGCCGCCTGGATAAACCCTTGAAACAATGGGTGGGGGGTGCTAGGTCGAGATTGGAATTCGGGGTGAAATTGACTGGCTATGAAAAAGGGATGGTTGGGCAATTCGATCATTTCTACCAATCGGCCGTCTGGAGATGTGCCGGAGACTGCATAACCTGATTCTAAGAAAAGATTGCGGTAGGCGTTGTTAAATTCGTACCGATGGCGGTGCCGCTCGTAAATCACTTCTTTCTGATAAAGTTTGAAAGCTAGCGTGTCTGGGTTGACGCGGCACGGATACAAACCTAGTCGCATTGTACCGCCCAAATCGACTACATCTTGCTGTTCTGGCAATAAATTAATTACCGGATTTGATGTATCCGGGTCAAATTCAGCGCTGTTGGCATCCTTTAGTTGGGCGATGTTGCGCGCCCATTCAATCACAGCACACTGCATCCCCAAACACAAGCCCAAAAATGGTATTTTATGGTGTTTGGCATATTCTATAGCCGCTATTTTGCCGTCTACTCCCCGAATCCCAAAACCTCCCGGTACAAGAATGCCGTTGATATCTTTGAGATAATTATCGAGGTTTCCCGATTCTAAATCTTCTGAGTTAATCCAGCGCAAATTTAGGTCGCCGCCAATCGCAATTGCTGCGTGCCGCAAAGCTTCGACCACCGAAAGATAAGCATCGTTCAACCGCACGTATTTGCCCACCAAAGCAATATCAATTTTGTGATTAGGACTGTAAAGCCTGTTGACTAAAGTTTGCCACTGATGCAAATCTGGCTGGCGATGTTCGAGTTGCAGCAAATTGAGCGTTTGTTGCGCCAAACCTTCCTGTTCCATCATCAGGGGCACTTCGTAGATACTTTTAGCATCTTGAGATGTGATGACACATTCTTCGGGCACGTTGCAGAATTCCGACAATTTCTGTTTCATGCCCAAAGACAGCGGGCGATCGCACCGACAGACTAAAATATCTGGTTGAATGCCGATCGACCGCAATTCCTTCACCGAATGCTGAGTCGGTTTAGTTTTCATCTCCCCAGCCGAAGGAATCCAAGGTATCAGCGTGACGTGCATATACACAACATTTTGCCGCCCGACATCCTTGCGAAACTGCCGAATTGCCTCCAAAAATGGCAAAGATTCAATATCTCCCACCGTTCCCCCGATTTCCGTAATCACCACATCGGGATTAGTATTTTTTGCTACTCGATGAATTCGCTCTTTAATCTCGTTAGTGATGTGCGGAATCACCTGTACCGTACTCCCCTGATACTCGCCGCGGCGTTCTTTGTTGATCACCGCTTGATAAATGGAACCCGTGGTGACGCTGTTGAGGCGAGACATGGAAGTATCGGTAAAACGCTCGTAATGCCCCAAATCCAGGTCTGTTTCCGCACCGTCTTCCGTCACGAAGACTTCTCCGTGCTGAAAGGGGCTGAGAGTGCCAGGGTCAACGTTAATATAGGGGTCTAGCTTCAAAATCGAGACCGAATAGTCCCGCGACTTCAATAGGCGGCCCAAGGAAGCAGCGACAATTCCCTTGCCGATACTGGAAACCACGCCGCCGGTCACAAACACAAATTTGCTCATAGGATTTTCGACTTTAGATGTTTCAATGTCAGGTCAGACTCAAATGTGACATAGGTAATCCATAAGGGCAACCACAGGGGATTGCCCTTACACCCATTTGACCTATTATTGACGATTGTTATGTGCTTGCAACCAAGTTGTCAAATCTGACAACGTGGCAAAGTCTAATACAGCCTCTCCTAAACTCTCTAATTCCTCAACGGATAACTGACTTATACAGGCTTGGATCTCCGGCGACAGTGCGCCTACACTACGTTCCAACAGGCGAGTAATTAATCGCAAATTTCCTTGTTTGATACCTTGCTCGATACCTTGCTCGATACCTTGTTCGATACCTTCTGCAAGGGCTATTTTGGTAGCTAGACTAATGGAGCCACGCTGGTCTTGAATCCAGATTTCTCGCTTATCTAAATCATCTAGTTCCTGAGCATTTAGATTTGCTGTACTGGCAATTTGAAAAGCCTGTTTCAGTTCCTCTACATTTCCCAATTCTTCTGGAACAGACTGTAAAGCTTGAGCTGTTTTCATGAAGTATATCCACTTGTCTGTCAAAGTTTCTAATTCATCTAGTCCCTTGTTGAATTTTGGTAACTCCACAAACACCAGCTCAAATTCATCCGCTAGATAATCTACTAAAAATGTCTTTTCTTTGAAGATGAAGTGCGAAATCACTGTGTCCATGTTCTCAAACATTTTAAAATCTGTAATTGTCAGAGCAATCACAGGGTTTAAATTGCTATAGCCACTTCCTGTGCTTAGCTGCATTGAATAAGTTTTAGTTGCATTATACAAAACCCGCTGCTGAAAGTATTCTACATTCAAAACCTGCATTTCAATAATCACAGTTTTGTCACCAGTAATCTTGGCTTTAACATCCAAGTAAGTATCTTTAATCCCTTTAATGTTTGGAGCTAAATAGGGGTCGATAATTTCTAAATCTTCGATAACTGACTGTGCTTCGTAGAGGAGAGCATTTAAGAAACTAATCAAAATGTCTTTACTGTCCTCCGAGCCGAATATTTTTTTAAAGGCAAAGTCGGTTTTGGGGTTGATAAAATTCATGGTAATTACAATTTATTAGGATTTCAGGGGTTTCGGTTAGAGCTATTTAACTGTCGTCTAACTTAATTATACAATCTTGCAGGTTAGGCTCGATCGCCCGTTGGCGAAGCCCTCGAAGAGGATCAACCAAACCGACTGGTTGTTACAGCCGGAGAGTCATTTTTCCCAGAAAGCTAACTCAGGAACGTTTCGCTAACGGTAAAGTCATGGTAGATAAAGCACCTCAAGTCTGCTAAAAAAACAGCTATGAAGTTTGTCTGCGTTATATCCCCTCAACGGTTGCTTTCTGCTGGTATCGCATTGCTCGCGGCGATCGAGTGTGGCGCGTGGCTTTCTCCAAATGCGGCGCGGGCAAAAGCTCCTGGGGAAAATTATTCGTCTGTGTCGCCGAAAATCGTCGCTAGTAACGATGTTAATTGCAATAGCGGACGATCGCCCGAAACTCGCTGTCCTGTCGGCGGTTTGTTCGTCAAGGATCAAAATACGGCCAGAGAACAAGTCTTTCCTCTCAAGCAGACTGAAGTTAAAGCCAAAATTGCTGGCAATATCTCCCGCGTCGAAGTTGTTCAGAAGTTTGAAAATCCTTTTCCCGAATCTATAGAAGCTGTTTATGTATTTCCTTTGCCCGACGAAGCGGCGGTGGACGATATGGAAATTAAAATAGGCGATCGCACTATTAAAGCTGATATCAAACTCCGCGAGGAAGCTTTGGAAATTTACCAAAAAGCCAGACAACAAGGTCGAACTGCGGGTTTGTTGGAACAAGAACGCGACAATATTTTTACTCAGTCTCTCGCTAATATCAAACCGGGAGAAAAAATTGAAGTTACGATTCGCTACACGGAAAGTCTCAAGTTTGCCGGCGGCGATTATGAATTTGTGTTTCCAATGGTGGTAGGGCCGCGCTATATTTCGGGAAATACGATCCCCCCCAACCCCCCCTTAGCAAGGGGGGGCTATAGTTCTGGTGCCGATCGCATTAACCCGCCTGTTTTGCCTCCCGGAACGCGATCGGGTCACAATATCGCTGTTTCGGTAGAAATAGATGCCGGAGTTGCGATCGGCGATGTCCGCTCTACTTCCCATCAAATTACAACTGACCGCAGCGGCAACATTGTCCAAGTCCAATTAGCCAATTCTGACACAATTCCCAATAAAGATTTAATTTTGCGATATCGAGTGGCGGGCGAAAATACTCGGGCAACTATTTTGACTCAATCCGACAAGCGGGGCGGTCATTTTGCTACTTATTTGATTCCGGCATTAAACTACAAAACTAATGAAATTGTACCTAAAGATGTCGTGTTTCTGATGGATACTTCCGGTTCTCAACAGGGCGAACCGCTGGCTAAATCTAAGGAGTTGATGCGCCGCTTCATTCAAGGTCTGAATCCCAACGATACTTTTACTATTATTGATTTTGCCAATACTGCCCAAGCGCTTTCAACTACTCCTTTAGCAAATACTGCTGCCAACCGACAAAGTGCAATTAATTATATCGAAAAGTTACAGGCTAACGGTGGCAGTGAATTGCTTAACGGCATTCAAACAGTGATGAATTTTCCGGCGGCGGCAACGGGAAGGCTGCGGGGTATTGTATTAATTACTGACGGTTACATTGGTAATGAAAATGAAGTGCTGGCTCTGGTTCAGCAGAGTCTGAAACCAGGAAATCGACTTTATAGTTTTGGTGTCGGCGGTTCAGTGAATCGGTTTTTGCTCAACCGTTTGGCGGAGGTGGGAAGAGGCACTTCTCAGGTAATTCGTCAAGATGAACCGTCAGCAGAAGCGGCAGAAAAGTTTTTTCGTGAAATTAATAGTCCGGTATTGACTAATATTCAAATTAGTTGGGAAGGAATGGGGGAAAAACCGCAGATTTATCCGATCGCACCCCCAGACTTGTTTGCGAGTCAGCCGCTAGTTTTGTTTGGCAAAAAGACCGATCGATCCCCCGGCCAACTTCGCATCCGCGGCACTCAAGCGGGCGGCAAAGCTTACGAGCAGATTTTACCTGTTAATTTTGCTCAATCCGGCGGGCGGCAGCGGGAGTCTACTTCAGTCACAGCAACCGCTACGGATTTTGGAAATCCGGCGGTAGCTCAACTTTGGGGGCGATCGCGCATTAAAGATTTAATGAATCAAATGTTTGGTGGGGAGACTAAATCTCTGGTGGAATCTGTGACTAATACTGCTCTGACTTATCGCTTGCTGTCGGAATACACGGCTTTTGTTGCTGTGAGCGAAGAAGTGCGAGTGGAACCAGATGGAGTTCGTCGTCGCGTGCAAGTGCCTGTGGAATTGCCGCAGGGTGTCAGCTATGAAGGTATTTTCCAGTCGGAGGGGGCAGAGCCAACTAGAGGCGGCACTCACAGCTATACCTCGACTCGCGGCCCGGTACCGGTGAGTCCAGCTCCTGCTATGGCGCCGCAGCAAGGTTACGGTGAGTTGCAACGCCCGAAGCCTTTGGCTTCTCGCCTCCAAGTAGTTAGCGCCGAAGGGTTGGATGCCGGGGCGATCGCCACTTTGACTCAATACCTGCAATCTGTTAATCTCCCGGCGGGGGTTAGCGGTGAAACGGTGTGGGAGTTATCGGTACAAGACGGCCGCATTGCCAGAGTGGCGATAGATACTCAAACCTCGACGCTGCAAGGAACAGACGCCGTAGAGACTCTCAAGAAAGCCTTGAGTTCCTGGCAACCTCCTGCAGGATTCAAGGGGACGCTGCGCCTGAAGTTGCGAATAACGGTCGATCGTTAAGCAAGGACTATCTATGTCACAAAACATTAACTTTTAATTCAAAAATACCGAAAGGGCGATCGCTACCGCGTGGAAGATATAAAATCTTTATTAAGAGATTGCCTTTAAACAGAAAGTAATGTTAATGAAATTTATACCGTTTGAGGCAAACGCTAAAACAGTTTCCTTTCTGAAACAGTTTCCTTTCTGAAACAACCTTAACAGTAAAGATTTTTGGATCGAAACCCCACAATCATAGAAGGTATGATGCCCTATGGAAGTTAGTGAACTGCTCAACAATTACGAAAAAGGACAAAGAGATTTTACTGGAGCCGACCTCAGCGGGAAAAACCTCAGCGGAGCAATCTTAATCGGAGTCAACCTTTCGCGAGCTAATCTTTCCGGGGCGAACCTCAGCAGGGCGTTTCTCACCAAAGCAACACTCAAAGGTGCACAGATGCAAAGAACAAATCTGACTTTTGCCAAAATGGGCGAAACCCAACTTTCGGGTGCAGATTTGACAAAAGCTAATTTGAGTGGAGCTTTTTTGGTAAAAGCAAAATTGCCCAGAGTAAAGTTAAGCGGCGCAACTTTAACTAGCGCAAACCTGCGGGGTGCTGTGTTGTGGAATGCCAATTTGTGCAGCGCCGACTTGCAATTAGTTAACTTGCTGGGCGCGAATCTGACGGGAGCTAATTTTAAGTGGGCCAACCTTTACGGTGCAAGGCTCAATAGTGCAAAACTTTTTGGAGCTCAATTAACCGGAGTCAGTCTGCGGCGAGCGCAGTTGACAGGGGTGAATCTCTGCGGTGTAGATTTAAGCGGCGTTAACGTGAGCGAAGCTAAACTAATGGGAGCTAATTTGGAAGGCTCGAATTTGGCGGGGGCGAATTTCAGCGCGGCTCAGTTGCGTGGGGTGAAGTTGGCGGGTGCAAACTTAACCGGGGCTAAGTTGAGGGGAAGTTGTTTGATAGGGGCAAATCTGAATTGGGCAAAGTTGTGTCAAGCAGATTTGATGTCAGCAGATTTGAGCGAGGCGACGTTAATAGGAGCTAATTTAGATAATGCTTTGTTGGCGGGAGCTATTTTGCCGGAATCTACTAGGCACTATTTTTCCTTAGCTGGCGCTGGCAAAGTCAATTCTTGGGAAGTTACGGAAATTAATTGTTGACTTTTGACTGTTGACTGATGAGTGTTGACTGTTGACTGATGACTGTTGACTGATGACTGTTGACTGATGACTGTTGACTGATGACTGTTGACTGATGACTGTTGACTATGACTGTTGACTGTTCACTGATGACTATGACAATTAATTTTGGGGTAGTGCTGGTAACTGCGGCATCGGAGGCGGAGGCGGAAAATATTGCTAAATCTCTAGTTGAACACAAGCTGGCTGCTTGTGTGAGTTTGTCGCCAATTCGCTCAATTTATACTTGGCAAGGCGAGATTCATTCCGAGTCTGAGTGGCAGTTGGTAATTAAAACTGATATGGCTAAATTTGAGGCTTTAAAAACAAAAGTTCAGGAACTCCATTCCTATGAAGTTCCCGAAATTATTGCTATTCCTATTATCGCTGGCAGCGATGCTTATCTCAATTGGCTGGGACAATCTTTAAGTTTTTAGTCAAGACTTTAGCCCTAAATTATCCAGTGAAGAGGGACTGAAGTCCCTACTAAAAATGGTCAGAAACCTAGGAATTATGACTGGTAGGGCCGATGACGCCGACTTTGTGACGAAAACTTAGTTCGCCACCGAACCAGCCTGTAATGCCCAGCAAGGTTGCCACCACGATCGATATTGCTAAACCTGTATATACGATCGGCTCAGCCGGATTTCCTTGTCGCAACAGCAAGTTAATCAGGGTAAGTACCATAACCGCCACATTGCCGCCCATGTGCAACCAACCGGCACTACGATCGCGCACTCTTTTAACTTTGAAAAAATCTAAAAAGCCCGTGATTGCGGCCAAAATCCCCGCAGCAAAACCGACACCCATCAGCCAAACCGAAGCTCTCGCCCAAAACGGATCGCTTGTCAGCCAATAACCGATGTCCGTGCCCGCGGCTCCTACTAAAAAGGCTACCGGAAAGATGACGATGATGGGGTGGATGGGATGGCCTGCAACTGAAAGCGTACTTGTAATGCCGGCGTCGCGATACTCTGCGTCATCACTTTCGAGAATCGGCGGAAGATTGGGATAGGGCGTACTATTTCTGGGATTTGTTTCCATGATTGCTACAGATAAATTTTGTACAACAAAGCCGTTTTTATTGAATTGAACTTAATCCCAAGTCCGCTCGCCATTTTCGTCAACGCGGGCCTGCCGAATTACGTCGGAAATTTCGTCGGCGTCTTTGACGTGGTGCAAAGCTTTCTTTTCCCCATCGGGTTCTTCTACGATCACATAAGTTGGAACTGTAACTGTATCTCCCGTGATGTCGGGCACGTGGTCTACCGCCAGTTGCTGCGCTTTTTCTTCAATGGTTTGCGGTTTGTCGGAAATGCGATCGCCCGGATTAACAGTGCGCTCCATATCTTTGCCTGGTTTGTCGATACTCATAAAAACCTCTCTGGTATTTCTAATTTTTTGCTGACTCTAATTCCTACTATTGAACGAAAAATATCTGTACGCAAACATCTCCCGACGGGTGGAAGTTTCAGTTATGCCGATCGCAGGCAGCCTCTTCCTGTAGGTAGAGGCTTTTCGATTGGTTCCGAAAAAAGCTAAGCTAAAATCTAAGCATGATATTTTCCTTCCCTTTGAGTTGCCCATGAAAAGTTACGATTGGATTGTTGTCGGCGGCGGCATTACGGGTGCATCACTGAGTTACGAACTGGCAAAAAAAGGTTTTGCTGTGCTGCTTTTGGAACGAGATGCTACTATGCAAAATGCTACTCGTTTTAGTTATGGTGGCTTGGCTTATTGGTCGGGAACGACTGATTTAACTCGGCAATTGTGTCAGGAAGGTATCGAACGCCACCGCCATTTATCGGCGGAATTAGATGCGGATACTGAGTTTCGGGAATTGGATTTGTTGCTGACAATTGATGCGGGTACTGATGCCGAAAAAGTAGCGGCTAACTACGCGCATTTTGCGATTGTTCCGCAGCTTGTGAGTGTTGCAGAAGCTGGCGAGTTGGAACCTTTGCTGAATAAAAGTGCGATCGCCGGAGCTCTGACTGTGCGCCACGGTCACATTTCGCCGACAGCCACAAATAAAGCTTATTGTCAAGGGTTTCTACGGTGGGGAGGAACGATAGAATTTGCTGAAGTAATTGGGTTTATAGAAGAGGGAAATCGGATTTCGGGAGTCAAGACGGCGCAGGGAATTTATCATTGTGAAAATGCTGTGGTTTGTGCTGGAGGTTGGAGTCGGACTTTGCTGAAAGCCGCTGGTGTTTCTGTGGGAGTTTATTTTACTCGCACGGAGATTTTGGAAACTCCACCTGTGGATTTGAAACTCAGGACTTTGGCGATGCCTGCGGTATTAAAACGTTTTGAATTGGAAGCTGAATCGAGTAGAATTGAGGTGGATTTTCTTTGGGATGAACCGGGTAAAGAGTTGCTGTCGCCGATTTTAGATGCGGGTGCAATTCAATTTAATGATGGGAGTTTGCGGATCGGGCAATTGTCTCGCACTTTGAGCGATTTGAATGCTAAAGTTGATCGCGAAACCAGCGAAACCGCAATTCGTGCAGGAATCAGCAAAGTTTTGCCTGATTTGGCAGGTTTATCGGCAACTTGGCACGAGTGTAGTGTGGCATTCAGCGCTGATAATTTGCCTGTAGTGGGGCCGATCGCCGATCGCCCTGGATTGCACGTTTTTTCTGGTCTCAGCAATCCTTTGACTATTGTACCTGCTTTGGCTGAGCGATTTGCGAAGGCGGCGGGGGGAGAAGAAGATAGGGCGATCGAGCTTTTATCTCCCAACCGATTTTAGATTTTAGATTTTAGAATTACTCCGGGTCAACAGTCAACAGTCAACAGTCAACAGTCAACAGTCAACAGTCAACGATACAAAGGCAGCGTGACAATAAATGTAGTACCTTTGTCGATCGCACTTTCCACACTTATTGTACCGCCGTGCAGGTCAACTATGTGTTTGACAATGCAGAGTCCCAAACCAGATCCTTTAATCTTGCCTACATTAGCACCCCGTTCAAACTGCTGAAATAGTTTTTCTTGATATTCCGGTGTCATCCCAATTCCCTCATCTCGAACGCACAAAATTAGTTGTTGGTGTTCGCAGATTAGGTCTAAACTTACCTTGCCACCGTTTGGAGAATATTTAATAGCGTTTGAAAGCAAATTAGTCAGAAGGTGGTGCAGTAGTTTGGCATCGAGATTGGCGTGCAGCGGATTTGTGTGACTGCGGAAAGTTACGAGGTGTTTCTCGGTGACTATCGGTTGCAGTTCTTCTAAAATAGAGGTGCAGAAATCCGTCGCATTGATCGGATTTAAATTTAAGGAAATTTTGCCTGATTCTGCTTTGCTAAGCATTAAAATATCTTCCAGCAAACCACTCATATTACTGACGGCTTTTTTAATTCGATCAACATTTTTATTCGTAGTTCCGGGCGCTCTCTGCAATTCGCTATCTTCTAACATTTCAGCAGATAATTGTATGGTAGTTAAAGGAGTGTTTAAATCGTGGTAAGCCATTGAAATAAAGCGCGATCTAGTTTCGCTTTTTTCTGCTGCTAATGTCATTAATTTTTTCATGCTAACGGCTTCTTGATGTTTGCTCAGTGCTATCTTGATAGTGGCGTGCATTTCTCTTTCTTTAAAAGGTTTGAGCAGGTAGCCGTAAGAACCAGTATTTTCGGCTCGCTGCAAAGTTTCGTCGTCAGCATAGGCAGTTGTATAGATAATTGGTATATCTAATTCTTGATTAATTATTGCTGCTGTTTCTATGCCGTCAATGTCGCCTTTGATAACTATGTCCATTAAAATTAAATCGGGTTTTAGTTCGCGGCCGCGCTGGATGGCATCCGCTCCTGAAGAAACGATATCGGCGATTTGATATCCCAATTTTTCTAATTTTGGGGATAAATTTTTAGCAATTAACAGTTCGTCTTCGACAATCAAAATATTAATTTTTTTTTCGGCAAAACTCATGTTTTTACAATCTGTGAGAGTAGTTTAACTCGTTAAATTTTAAGTGAAAGGATGTACCAATTTCTCTGGATATTTCGATAGTTCCTTCTAACTGCTCGGTTAAAGTGCAGACAACTTGAAACCCCATTGAGTGAGTTTTCCGAAAATCTAAGTTTTGAGGAAAGCCAATGCCATTGTCCTTAACTAAGAGGTTGATTTCTTGATCGCCCGTTTGATAACATTCTACACTAACTGTACCAGTTGTGCCATCAGGAAAAGCGTGTTTCAGGGTATTTGAAACCAATTCATTGGCAATTAAACCGCAGGGAGTAGCAGTTTCAAGATTTAAGGAAATTGGCTCAGCTAATACCTGCAACTGAATTTGGTTGTTGCTAATATTGTAAGAGTGAAACAAGTTATTTACCAAATCTTCGAGATATTCGCCAAAATTAATTTGAGCCAAGTTAGTCGAGCGGTACAGTTTTTCGTGAATCAGAGCCATAGAATAAAGGCGCTCCTGACTTTCTTCAAACATTTTGCTTACTTGCGGGTCGGCAACTGTGTTCGATTGCAATTCTAACAGACTGGCAACTACGCAGAGGTTGTTTTTGACGCGGTGGTGAATTTCTTTAAGCAAAATTTCTTTTTCTCTGAGGGAGTTTTTCAAATTTGCTTCCGCTTGTTTGCGATCGCTTAGTTCAGCTTGCAGTTGCTGGTAAAGTAGAGATTGCTGAATGGCGATCGCCAATTGATTCACCAACTGCTGAAATAAATTGATTTCCCATTCTTTCCAATCACGAGGGCGATCGCATTGGTGGGCAATCAGCAATCCCCAAAGTTGGCTGTGCTGAATAATCGGCATTACTAACTTTGCCCTAACTTCAATTTGTTTCATAAACTCCGCCACACAAGGTGTAAGGTAGGGAGAATCTAGTTCGGAGATCGCAGAAATTCGCCCTTGCAGATAAAGCTGATAACTTTGGGGCGGAAAAGCCTCTTCGCCAAAATATCTATCCATAAGTGGGCTGCATCCTTCTGCCACGGCTTCAGCAATGACTCGGCCGCCGTTTTCGGGTAAAAGTTGATAAACCAAAACTCGATCGGCTAATAATACTTGCTGGAGTTCCGCAACCGTGGTGTTGAGAATTTCTTCTAATTGCAAAGACTGGCGGACACGACGGGCGATCGCCTCCACAAGCCGTTCTTGCTCGAACTGCTGCCCCCTAGCGAGTTCGGCGTATTTAGAATTGCTAATATCAGCGGCATAACCAATAATTTCGATCGGAACGCCCATGCTGTCAACCAATAGTTTTAGTTCCGTCCTTAGCCAGCGGTAAATTCCGTCTTGGTGTAAAAAACGGTACTCGAAAATGCAATTTTCTCCCTCGCACAAATGCGAAAAATTTACTAAAAATTGTGGTCGATCTTCAGGGTGGATTCGGCTAGACCAAAATTTACAATCTGCTAACAATTCTTGGGGGTCGTAGCCAACGATTGTCTGAACATTGTCGCTGATGTAAGTAGTACAAAAGTCCCCCGTAGGTGCGGCTGTAAAAATTACCGCCGGATTAGAACCCAGCAACAATTGCAGGCGTTCTTTTAACTGCTGAAATTCCATTTCTGCCCGCTTGCGATAACTGATATCTTCGATCGCCCCCATGCTGTAAAGAGGAATGCCCTCGCGATCGCGGATCAGCGTCACCGTCAAATTTGCCCACATCAGCTCGCCATTCTTCTTAATCAAGCGTTTTTCCGTTTGGAAACGAGAAATATTGCCACAGATCAACTGCTTGACTTCCTCTACATCTGCTTGTAAATCTTCTGGATGCGTGAATTCAGTAAAAGTCATGGTAGCCAACTCCGAATCGCTGTAGCCCAACATCTGGCGGTGAGCTTCATTCACTTTGATCGTGTGGTAGTCGCGCACGCTTGCCAAACCAAGCGCGATCGGAGCATCGTCAAATAAGTTGCGAAACTTTTCCTCGCTCTTTTGCAGTGCAGCTTCTGCGTATTTGCGAGCGGTAATGTCTCGGGCGACCCACATCACCCGATCAAGCTCCAGCGGCGAAATACTGGCCTCAAACCAAAATAATTTGCAGCCAATTTCCATGCTGTATTCAATTCTGTGGGTTTGCCGAGATGCCAATGTTTGGCGAATGTGGCCCAGGGCAAAATTAGCTTCCGCTTCTGGGAAGATTTCGGCGAGGGTTTTGCCCAGCACTTCAGGAGCCGGTTTGTACAGCAGTTCGGGAGCCGTGGGGGCGATTTTGAGGTAGCGGCCGCTTGCGTCGAAAACCATGACGATATCCGTCATGGCGTTAAACAGCGCCAGCAGTTCGGCTTCGGATTTTTGGAGTTTTTCTTCCGTCAATTTGCGATCGGTAATGTCGGTGTCAGTGCCAGTCAGGCGGAAGGCCTTGCCAGAAGCCGATCGGATCGCGCTGCCGCGGGCAAGTATCCAGCAGGTGCTGCCGTCTTTACGCAGCATCCGGTGTTCTACTTCATAAATTTCTGTCAAACCCTCTAGATAAGCATTTACTGCTTCGGCGACTGCAACTCGATCGTCGGGATGAACATGAGATGCCCAATTTTCCATGCGGTTAGGAATCTCTGTTTCCTGATAGCCCAACAAAGCTTTCAAAGACGGAGCAATGTAGATTTCGTCGGTTTCCAAATTCCAGTCCCAAACCCCCACTTTGCCAGCCGATACTGCCATTTCGTACCATTGTGTCCGCTGCTGCACTTGCAGTTCTAACTCTGCATTGAGCTGCTGCAAAGCGATTTCTGCTTGTTTGCGATCCGTGACATCCCGGCCTGCTGCTTGATACTCGACGATTTGTCCGCTCTCGTCAAATATCGCCCGATCGATCCACTGGTTCCAGCGAATTTCCCCGCTTGGCAAAATTACTTGGTGCTCGCAGGTAAAAATAGGGTTGTCGGGAGACACAGAAATATATTGCTGTTGAAAAATTTCTCGGTCTGCTTCTGGCAGCAGGGACATGAAGCTGTTGCCGAGCAAGTCTTCTGGTTGCACACCGAAATAGCAGCAGTAAGCTTGATTGACAAAAGTTATTTTACCGTCTGGGAGGTAGCGGCAAATCAGTTCGCTTCGGTCTTCCACAATCGCCTGGTAGCGCGCCTCGCTCTGTCGCAGGGCATTTTCGGCATTTTGGCGATCGCTGGCTTTTTCTAGTTCACAATTGCCCTCTAACAGTTCGCATTGTTCCTGGAGTTTTGCCACTTCTTGATTCAGTGCCTCGATCCAGCTATACATTGCTGGGCGAATACTTTTTTCACTGACTATACCTACTGGCTGACCCCGTTCATCTACAATTGGCAAGCAATCGATCGAGTATTGACAAAATAGCTTGAATGCGGTAATAATATCTGTAAATTCTGATTCTTGTAAGACAATTAAATTCCGCGTCATTGCGTCGGCAACTTTCATGGCTTGCCATCCGTATTCGGAGGCGGCTAAGTTCAGCACATCTTCCGGGCTTAGCAGTCCGACTAGCTGATTTTCATCGACAACTAAGACGCAACTAATCGATGCTTTTACAGTTTCGTTTGAGTCGGGAAATGCAGGTGAATTAGGCAGTGGGCAAGGGTTGCTCGTCCCACGCATCAGGGCGATCGCATCCCGGAGCGAAGTTGAGGACCCAACCGTCACAGGGTGGCGATCGACAGATTCTAAAGGGGATGGTAAATTAGCCGACAAATTAGCAAGTTCCATTAGTCTTGGTCAAAAAGTATTGCTAATTAACTTTAGCAACGATTTTAGTCATCAGTCATTAGCCAGATGACTGATGACCAACCTTATTGTTTCCGAATGAGAATATAAGTTTTCATTTCCCCTTTGCCTTTAACTTCAATCATTCCTCGCTCCTGAAACAGATATTTGTCTTCCACTAACTTATAAGTAGTTTCGCTGACTTGAATCCGCCAAGGCAAACCCTGAGATTCCATGCGGGAAGCAATATTTACCGTGTCGCCCCATAAATCATAAATAAACTTCTTTATACCAATTACTCCGGCAACAACCGGGCCGCTGTGAATGCCGATGCGGATGCTAAAATATTTATTATGGCTAGCATTAAATCTGGCTATTTCTGCTTGCATATCTAGGGCCATTTGGGCGATCGCATCTGCGTGGTCTGCCCTGGGTTCAGGCAGTCCTCCTACTGCCATGTAGGCGTCGCCGATGGTCTTGATTTTCTCTAACCCGTGCCGTTCGCACAAAAGGTCGAATCCTGAGAAAATCTGATTGAGGAGCTCCACAAGTTCGATCGGATTCATCACGGCAGACAAAGCAGTAAACCCCACAATGTCGGCGAACAAAACAGTCACTTCCGGAAAGTATTCGGCAATAGTAGTTTCGTTTTGCTTGAGGCGTTCTGCTATTGCCTTGGGCAAGATATTTAACAGCAGCTTTTCGGATTTTTCTTGTTCTTCCCGCAGTGCATCTTCTGCTTGCTTGCGTTCCGTAATGTCGTGGTAACTCCAGACTCGGCCGATAATTTTATCTCCCAGCCGCTGCGGTTGCGAATAGCGTTCAAAAAATCTGCCGTCTTGAAATTCCAACAAGTCGTAACTTTCGGCTTCTGGCTGCTCGTAAAGCGATTGTATTCTCTGTTGAAATGCTTGGGGGTCTTTGAGTTGGTTCAGGACAAAGGCGATCGTTGTGGGGTCGTCTCGCACTGCCATCACTTCATTAGGTATGCCCCACATTTCCACAAATTGTCGATTGAAAGTGACGATTTTACCGCTCCTGTCAATCGCTAAAATACCGTCCGCAGTAGAATCAAAAGTTGCTAGCAGCAGGGACACAGATTTTGCTAGGGCGTCTTCGGCCATTTTTCGAGCAGTAATGTCTCGCAAAATAGCGCGAATCGCTACTAGCGAACCTGCCGCAAATTTACAGCTTATGCTGCCTTCAAGCAAAATCTTTTCGTGATATTTAGTAATAAATGTTAGTTCAATAGAGTCTGGATACAATGTATTTTCATTTATCGTTTTTTGGGTAATAGCTTGATACAATATATCCAGAGACTCTGGGGAACTGTTCGGATGAATGATATCAAAAACAGTCATTTGAGCAATTTCTGCTTCCGTGTAGCCCAAAGTTTCCCGCCAAGCCCGATTTACATACAAAAAATGACCGTCGGCTCCAATACTTTGAATTAAGTCAGTAGCATTTTCAAATAAGTCTCGCAGTTGTTCTTCGCTTTCTCGCAACGCTATTTCCGCTTGTTTGCGCTTGATAAATTGACCGAGCTGGCTGCCGATGGTTGCCATTATCTGGAGTAATTCTTCATCAAAACACTGCACTTCGCGGCTGAAAAAAATCATCACTCCCAACACAGACTTTGCAGAATTTTCAGGGTCGTAGTCGCCCAAAATTGGAAAACCAAAAGCTCCGTGCAGTCCTTCTTCAGCAGCGATTTCGCGGCGTATACAACTGTCGCTTTTTGTGACATCGGCAATCCACTGAGAGCAACCGCTAGCCCAAACGAAACCGGGTAATCCTTCGCCAAACGCACAAGTCATTTGTTCGGTAAATTCGACAAATTTGGGGATAGAAACTGAGCGTTTTGTCCAACTGGTGACGCAGCGAAGCAAATTGGGGTCGGAAACCGCAGTTATTCTCTTAGTTTCTGACAGCAGTTTTTCCCCAGCTTCAGGCATCCAAAGTTCGGCGGTATCCCATCCCAAGCTGTCACAAATTACGGGGAGAATTGCTGCTATAGCTTTTTTGATTGTTTCGGATGCCGACAGGATGCGAGTGGTGACGTACTGAGTTATTTGTCGCTTGCGGGCCCGCTGTCTATCTGTGACATCGCGGCCGATGTAAACGAAATCTTGAAGGGCGGGCCCAGAGCCAGAAACGCCTTTAATATCAGTCGAAATCGCTGTACAGGAAAACGAAACTGTTAGCTTTTCTCCGGTTTTTGCCGTGCAAATTACTTCGGCGTTAGTTTGCAATTGTTGAGGCTCCTCTTGGCTGAGTGCTTGCAAAGAGGAGCCAAAAGCAGCCAGGGCGTCTATTTGCTGGCATACTAATTCTGATTCGCTGTAACCGAACAAATCTTGAGCCGCTTGATTGACTTTTTTAATTTTTCCCGATGCTGTTGTTACCAACAAAACTTCGGCCATTGAAGTAATAATTTTTTCAACATAATTATTAGTAGCCGCTAAGGTACTCAATAAAATATCCATTTCATTGGTAGCTTGCACTAAAGTTTGTTCTAAAGCCATCCTGTCGCTTACGTCTTGAAAAAATATAATTAATGTCTGATAATTCTCGTCATTGGTGAACTCGACGATATACATATCAAAATAAAGCCGCGAACCGTTTCCTAATAGCCGCGTCATCGCTTTTAATTCAAAATTTGGCAAACGTTTTTCAAAAATATCGATTAAAATTTCTTCAGTTCCCACCAATTCGGGAAAGGGAATGCGGACATCGTTGCCGGCGACTACTTCCTCGGGACATTCGCCAAACCGCTGCACTTTGAGAGATGTTTCTTGGATTAAAAAGTCTTTATCTAGTGCTAGGTACTCCAAGTGGTGGGGAACTAACAGTTTTTTAACAAGGTTTTCATGTGACATTTTTAGTAGTGAAGGCGCCCTCGGTAGCAAATTATCTAAAATTAATCTATAGCGGTTCTCAAAAAAGTGAGGTATGCCCTATGCCCTATGCCCTATGCCCAGTCGTACCTCATCTTTCTGAGAAAGGCTATATTTATCTCTGTTTCTCAAATGGAATTCTGACTATAAAGGTAGTGCCTAACCCTGTCTCGCTGGAAAATTCGATTTGACCTTTGTGCAAGTCTACACACTGCTTGACTATGGATAAACCCAGTCCAGTACCGGGTATTTTTCCTACATTTTTGGCTCGATAATAAGATTCAAACAGTTGTTCTTGGTCTTCTATAGGAATGCCAATGCCTGCGTCTTTAATTTTAAATATAGCTTCTTCCTTATTATGACAATTTAATTCAAAATAAATATGACTGTCGATCGGCGAATATTTGACAGCATTTGACAGCAAATTTGTCAATATGTGCTGCAGCAATTTTCGATCTAGTGCGGGCAACTGTTGGGTTTCCTGCGACTCGTTATCATTTTTTGGCGCGGGCGTAACTAATTCTTGATAAATAAAGTCAATTGTATGATTTTTTCCATAACTAATTTTAATTGATTCTACTAACTCCTTGCAAAAGTTTTTTAAGTCAACTGGTGCGGGATAGAATTCGAGTTTTCCTGCTTCGGCGCTGCTGAGCAACCGCACGTCATCTAATAGCTGAGCCATCTGTTGAGATGCTGATTTAACGTGTTGCAGGTATTTTTGTTTTTCCTCGTGGGTGATTTCGTCGCCGTAGTCTTGGAGGATTTTAGTAGCAAATAATACTGTACTTAAAGGATTGCCGAATTCGTGAGCGAGCATCGAGAAAAAACGAGATTTTACCTGTCTCAGTTCTTGCTCTTTTGCCAAAGAACTGCGAATTTCTATTTCTTGTTGCTTGCGTTCTGTGATGTCTCTGCCTATATAAATGAAATCGTAAAGTCCCTCTAATTCTGTCTGAATTGCCGAACAGGAAAATTCTACCCAAATTTCTTCACCTGCTTTAGTAGTGCAGACTATTTCTAGCTCTCTACGCAGCTCTTTCTGAGACAAAATATAGTGGTGGCGAGCTTGGTAAAGTAATTTTTCTTCCACTACTATTAGCGAGAGTGGGTTGCCGATAAATTCTGCTTCGCTGTACCCAAATAACCATTGTGCTGATTGATTGACTGTTTTGATAATTCCTAATGTTGTTGTCACTAACAAAGCATCGCCCATCGAACGAATAACTTTATCTATATAATCTTTAGAAGCGGCTAAGGCACTAACCAAAAGATTAGCTTCATTAGCGCTCTGAATCAACGATTGCTTCATCACCATCTTTTCGGTGGTATCTTCAATCAAAATTAGCAATTTATTTGGCACATCTTCTTGTTCGTCTTCATGTTTGATAGCCAACATATCAAAGTATAAAGGGCGGTTTTGGTCGGCAAACCGAGCGATACCTTTGATTTCAAAACCCGGCAGCCGTCCCATAATGATAGACATGAGGATATTTTCAATGCCAATCAGTTCGGGAAAACTCATGCGAGCATCTGCACCGGGTATAGCGTCGTCCGGAGTATCGGCATAATGCTGCACTTTGGCGGAGGTTTCCTGAATGATGAAATGGTGATTTACTACAAAATACTCTATTTGTTGCGGGCCCAATAACTTTCTTAAAATGGGGTTCATACTGGTTCTACCATTGTGTAAGCTAGTTTGTAGAAAATTTCGTCAACGTCTTTCCCTGTTTTAGCAGATGTCGTGTAAACTGCTATTACTTTGTCTTGACCTATGGAATGGGACATTTCCACTAGCAGCGCCAATTTTTCCTCGTCAATCAAGTCTACTTTGTTCAAAGCGACGATAATTGAGCCTTTAGGGTTGACTGAAGAATAAAGCTGAATGTGTTCGGAGATTCGCTCAACTGTTTCGGAGCGGCTGACATCGGCAACGATTAAAACGCCGCTAGCTCCCTGCAAGTAAGTCGGTGCTATTGCTTTGAATTTGGTATGGCCTTCTAAATCCCAAATCAGCAACTTTGCAGTCACGTTTTCCCGCTGTTTGACCCCTTCTAATTCTACGATTTTGCTGGAAATTTTTACTCCCACAGTGGAGAGGTACTGGTCGCTGAATTGTTGATCGACAAAACGGCGAATCAGGCTGGTTTTGCCCACGCCAAAATCGCCGATCATACACATTTTTTTAGATATATTAACTGACATAATTATTTACTGTTTATGGTCTTAGTTATTGGTTCAAATACCACGCATCTGCTTAAAAGTGGTGGTTGATTGGGTTCCACGTCGGCAGGAGGATGGGGGATGCCAACCGTTTGGAGGCGCTTTGGGTCAGCACCTTGCCGCACTAAACCATCTCGCACTGCTGCGGCACGCCTGAGCGACAACTGTTGATTTGTAGCAATTTCCCCAGTTCGATCGCTGTATCCAATTATCTTAATCTGTTTTTGAGGATATTGATCCATGAATTTTTTGATACTCGCGATGATTTCTCCATGTGTAGAGTCTAATGTTGTCGTTCCTTGCTGGAAGTAGATGCGGGTTGTAATTTTCAGCGGCTCTAGTTTAACTGTGCTAATCACGGATTGAACACCGGGAATTTGCTTCAGGGACTGAGCTATTTTCTGTGCGTCTGCACTGTCTCTAACTGTACCCTCTACAGTCACTTTGCGATCGCCATACCGTGTAGAAATAGAAACGCCCTCTCTCTGGTTCAAAACGGCGGTAATCCGCTGCACCTCGGCGGCAGTCAAAACTGGATCAGGGGGGACATCTACAGCTACAATTCTATTATCTAATTGCAATTTTGGTGCAGTTGATGCGGCTATTTTTTCGGCTTGTGCCCGCAATTCTTGATTGGGCAACTTTCCGGTTAGCTTTAAAGTTTTGCCATCAACTGCAACATCTAAGCGGTAAACTGCTAATTCGGGAGTCGAGGCTAAAGCTGCGACGGCATTTGCTTCGAGGCGGCGCTCAACGCTGCTGCGGTACTGATAAATTCCCCAAGGTACTAAGATTAAGCTCAGGACGGCTAAACCGATAGCTGCTAGGGCGATCGGGGGTTTTGTTGATTTTTCCGTTGGTAGCGGGTCGAATAAAGTTTTTATACACGGGTGCAGCGACTCGGGTATAGTATCGGGGTCGCCGTTAAAATCGTGAATTACTTGAGCATAATTAACAATGAGATTACTAACGGTTTCTCGTATTTTCTTGATGAAAGAGTCTGGCGGTTCTCCTTTAATCACGACTGCCATGTAGCAATATCCCGCTACTTCTAGCATAATTTTGGAGTCGCCGTATTCAATTTGATTGAGTTCGGAAACTTGTCCCGGCCCAAGGATGCAGTCGTTAACAAAGCTGCGAATAGCTGTGAGCATTCCTGCTACCATTTCTGATTCTAACTGGTAGCTTTCTGAGTTTTGAACTTCGGAAATTATCAAGCCAGATCCTTTGTGAATTAAGAAGGCTGCTTGGACGGTGAAGGGTACTGATTCTTGGAGGATTAATTCAGCTTCGGAGACTCCTTGTACTTTGGAGCGAATTTTTCGCTTAAATCCTTCGACGCTGATGGAATTTGACACTTTTTCATTGATTGTCTTGATAGCTTCTGCCATGTATCGGGAAATTGTACTGCCAATTACGGGATAGAGCGCATCCACCATAGAGTCGCGTTCGAGTTTTATTTGGGCTGTAATCGCTTTGCCCATTTCCGGTGCAAGGGCTTGGGCGATCGACTCTTGGTCAAGGCGAATTTGCTCTTTAATTGCCAGACCTATTTCTGGGGCGATCGCGTTAGCAATATCCGCTGGCGAATTTACTATTTGTTGAGCAAGTGCTTCGGGAAGCAGCTCAGCTATTGCCGAACTCATTGCCGACTTGTTTTCCTGAGTTTTTGCCCTAATCACTTCGTCAATAATTGGGACGATCGCGTTGACAACTTCTTCTCTGGAATCGGCAATTTTGCGGCTGAGAATTTCTGCGATCCAAGGCAGCATCAACTCAATCAACTCTTGGGGCTGGTAGATTTGGTTCTCCAATTTTTCTAATTTATCGTCGATTGTTGCCATCAGGTGGCGCACCCCCGGCAAATCGTTTTCTGCCAGCAGACTTTTCACTTGCTCGATATCCGAGATTTGCGAGCCAAACATCAGATTTTGCAGCCTTTCCATCGCGCTGTCGGCTTGATTTAAATCCAGTTTAATTTGGCCTAATATTTCTGTCGGCTGTTCTAGTAAGTTTGGGCTTTCTAGATCCGAAGCCACCGCAGCATCTAAATATCCAGTTTCGGGTGGCTCTGAGACTGTGGAAACTATGGGATTATCGGGAATTTCCGAGGGTTCTGACTCGGTTTCGGGAGCGAAAAAATCCTGTAAATGCCGATCGAACTCTTGGAATTTTTGAGCCTGTACTTCCTGTAGAGAATCTTTCATTGTCAAGTTAGACAATTCTGCGACAGGCTGTGATTCCTCCTCCAAATCCGGCTGGGCGATCGCTGAAACATCTATAGTTTTAGCTGAGGAATAGTCTTTTACCAGTTCTGAAATGTTGAGTTTTTGAGTAGGCAACAGCAAACTTTTGAAATCGTCTGCAACAGGCGGGGAATCGCCAGACTCGGGTTGGCGATCGCCAATTTCGGTTACACTCGCTGCAACTTCCTCTGGCGCTTGCTCAGAAATACCTAACAAATCCATCAACCCGCCGAGGGCCCCAGCTTGATTTTTTTCGCCGCTGCTGTCATCTTCGGACTCTGCATTTTGCTGGTTTGAACCACCAAAAATTTTGAGATCGACTAACAGATTCAGCAAGGGTTCTAGCTGGGTTGCTGCATCCGCAGCAGACTCGTCAGGTTGAGAAACAAAACCCTCTAACTCATTTTCGTCAGCCGGATTTTCTTTCGGTAAAGCCATGCGTTATTATCCGTTATGGTGGCGCTCCGGCAACAGAAATTCGGTATTTAACTTATTATCCGCAACGCCTTTAAGTTCGGGTACAAATTCTGTTCCTTTGAGCCTCATGCCGAGTTCAAACAGAATTTCTGCCATGTCGTCTCTAGAAACTTTAACATCTCTGAGCATAGAAAAGCGACGATCTAGCTCTTCAAAAACCTGTGTTTTCAAAGTGCGGGTTTCTTCAGATAGTCGCTCTCTGGTTTGGGAGAGTTCGTCGCGAAGCGAACTGGTTTGATTGTCTATAGCCTCGTCGAGGGCTTCCAGGCTGCTGGAGAATTTGCGGTTAACGCGATCGACTTGCTGACGGATATCGGCGCTTTCTTCTTGGGTGTTTGAGGTGAGCGATTTAACTTTCTTTTCTAACGAATCAACTGCAGCCCTCATTTCTCCTGAAAGAACTGTTTTTACTTGTTCGATGCGAGTTTGCATATCTTGCTGCATCATCGACAAGTCGGAATCTATTTTATCGAAGCGATTGTCGTATTCTCTAAGCTGCGCTCCAAAAATTATATCGCGAATCTGGTCGATATTTCCCAGCCGTTCGCGCATTTCTTCTTTAGTTATTTCGGCCATGCTTGTACCTGTAATCTCCGGCGATTGTGAGTTTAAGAACTGTGCTAGTGATTTACGAAATTTGTTGGTGGCACTAGCTTGGTTGAGTGGGCGGGCTTTTATGGTTTGAACTCTCACCCCTGCGTCGGGGATGGGATTTTTTAGAGTCTTGACTCTAAATATCCTGAGATTCAAATTTTTGAGCCTGGTCTTGTCACCAAAAATGGCGATTTGCTATCCTTGGCTTGCAGCAAGCTCATAGAAGCGTAGATTTTGCTGCTCTACAGCACAGCGGGGTAGATTTTAATGTCTTGTACTGACATCCTCAATGATATCGCATCTTGACAGTGCCTGATATCATAGCGCTTGATCCCCGGCAAAAAGCGGGGCGCGCGCTCCACGTCCAATTATATATAACATATAACTCAAAACCTGCACCGATCGCTCGCCGATCGGCTCCGAGGGATGTTGCCTTTGGGCAGAAAGCACTTATACAGTCGAACTCTGCCCCTCTTCTCCTGCGATCGGCCTATAAAAATTCATAGGGCCCGATCGACAGCGATCAGACCCAATAATATGAGAACTTTGTTTTTTCTAACAAACGAGATGTGTTTCCGGTTGAGAACTGTTACTTACTAGGGTTTACAACTTGTGCAGCTTTACTTTTAATCCGCAACCACAATAAGTCTGACTCGACTGCTGTTTGGCTTGACTGCTCGATCGGCAGTTCGCCACTATTCCAAGTTGTGTTCGGTTAATTTCTGCTGCGCCTCGGAATCTAGACCGGAGACACCATGCCTATATCCTCGAACTTTCTTTCTAAATATAGCGACCTCCTGTTTCTTTCTTTCCCGGTGTCTATTATTAAGTTAGCACGAGCTTTCCTAGGAGTAAAGCACTATTTGCAAAACTTGATAGGTCTTTACATTACTAAGTATAATGATATGAATCTCCAAATAGATGTAAGTTAGCACTCACGCACTCCTAACCAACAAACCGGGTTTTTCTACCGAAATTGAGGATTTTAAGCAAGTATTTTGGTAGAAAAACCGGGTTTCTGGACACCCGTGCGTAAGTCCTATAAATTCTATTGTTGCTACATCTTTACATACTTAAGTGTTTTTGTCATGTCTATTTCTCCTAAGTTTCTCAGTGGCAGCCAAATCCGCCAAACATTCCTCGACTTTTACGCCCAGCGCGGACATAAAATCTTGCCGAGTGCTTCTTTGGTTCCCGAAGATCCGACAGTGTTGCTGACGATCGCCGGAATGCTACAATTCAAGCCGATATTTCTCGGACAGCGCACCGCCGAATCACCGCGCGCCACGACTTCTCAAAAGTGCATCCGCACCAACGACATCGAAAACGTCGGCCGCACCGCCCGCCACCACACGTTTTTTGAGATGTTGGGTAACTTCAGTTTTGGGGATTATTTCAAGAAACAGGCGATCGCCTGGGCGTGGGAACTTTCCACGGAAGTTTTCGGTTTACCAGCGTCCAATTTAGTTGTTAGCGTTTTCCGCGAAGATGACGAAGCTTTTGCGATTTGGCGCGATGAAATTGGCATTCCGGGCGATCGCATTCAACGCATGGGAGAAGATGACAATTTCTGGCAATCCGGCCCGACAGGCCCCTGCGGCCCGTGTTCCGAAATTTACTATGATTTCCACCCAGAAAGAGGCGACAATATTGACCTCGAAGATGATAGCAGGTTTATTGAATTCTACAACCTGGTTTTCATGCAGTACAATAAAGATGCAGAGGGCAATTTAACACCGCTGCAAAATCAAAATATTGATACTGGCATGGGACTGGAACGGATGGCGCAAATCCTCCAGAAAGTCCCCAATAATTACGAAACAGATTTGATTTTTCCGATCGTTCAATCGGCGGCGGAACTTGCCGGGATTGATTACCACAATAGCGATGAAAAAGTCAAGGTTTCGCTGAAAGTAATTGGCGATCACATTCGGGCTGTGGTGCACATGATTGCGGACGAAATTCGCGCGTCGAATGTGGGTCGGGGTTACATTTTGCGCCGCTTGATTCGCCGGGTGGTGCGCCACGGGCGACTGATTGGAATTCAGGGCGAATTTACGGTACGAGTGGCTGAAAGCGCGATCGCCCTTTCGGAAGCTGCTTATCCGAACGTGCGATCGCGGGAAGCTCAAATTAAGGCGGAATTGGCAAGGGAAGAAGCGCAGTTTCTCAAGACTTTGGAACGCGGAGAGAAGCTGTTGGAGGAAATTATCGATCGTACAAAACAGCAAGCAAACCAACAAATCAGCGGTCAAGATGCTTTCACTCTTTACGATACCTACGGTTTCCCCTTAGAACTGACTCAAGAAATTGCTGAGGAACAGGGAATTTCTGTGGATTTGGACGGCTTTGAAGCGGCGATGAAGGAACAGCAAACTCGCGCTAAAGATGCTCGCCAAACAATCGATTTAACCGTGCAGGGTTCTTTGGATAAGTTAGCTGAAACAATCCAAGGAACAGAGTTTGTCGGTTATGCTGAAGTGTCGAGTTTAGCTGAGGTGGAAGTGATCTTAGTTGACGGCAAATCTGTCGAGGAAGCAGCCGCCGGCACTGAGGTACAAGTTGTGTTGAACCAAACGCCGTTTTATGCAGAATCCGGCGGACAAATTGGGGATAAAGGTTATTTGAAAAGCGGAGATAATGGTGATAGTTTGTTAGTGAGAGTTGATGATGTGAAGAAGGAATCGGATTTCTTCGTGCATTTCGGCTTTGTGGAACGGGGAACCCTGAAAGTTGGCGATAGTATTACTGCGAAAATTGACAATAGCGGTCGCCGCCGAATTCAGGCCAACCACACAGCAACTCACTTATTACAGTCAGCTTTGCGAAAAATTGTGGACGATTCGATTTCGCAAGCGGGTTCGCTGGTATCAACGGAAAGATTGCGGTTTGATTTCAATTCTCCGCGCGCTGTGACAGCAGAAGAGTTGGAGAAAATTGAGGACTTAGTTAATAGTTGGATTGCTGAGGCGCACGCTGCGGAAGTTGCAGAAATGCCGATCGCCCTTGCGAGGGAAAAAGGCGCGACTGCGATGTTTGGCGAGAAGTACGGCGACGTGGTGCGGGTTATCGATTTTCCCGGCGTTTCGATGGAATTGTGCGGCGGAACTCACGTCAGCAATACCGCAGAAATCGGGCTGTTTAAGATTGTTTCCGAAGCCGGGGTAGCGGCGGGAACTCGCAGGATTGAAGCGGTTTCCGGTCAAGCTGTTTTAGACTATTTGAATGTGCGCGATAAGGTAGTGCGCGATTTGGGCGATCGATTTAAGGCGAAGCCTGAAGAATTGCCGAACCGGATTACTAATTTGCAGAATGAGTTGAAGGATACTCAGAAACATTTGGCTGCTGTGAAGTCGGAATTGGCGATCGCGAAATCCGACCAGTTGTTGAGTGTGGCTGAGGATGTCGGCGAATTCAAAATCATTGTAGCTCAATTGGGCGATGTGGATACGGAAGCGCTGAAAACTGCGGCGGAAAGGTTGCAGCAAAAGTTAGGAAATGCTGCGGTTGTTTTGGCATCAATTCCTGAACCGGATAAGGTAAGTTTGGTTGCAGCTTTTAGTCCAGAAGTCAATAAAAAAGGATTGCAAGCTGGCAAGTTTATCGGAGGAATTGCTCAAATTTGCGGCGGCAAAGGCGGCGGGCGGCCTAATTTGGCGCAAGCTGGGGGACGCGATGCAAGTAAGTTGCAGTCAGCGTTGGAAAGTGCTCGCAATCTGTTAGTTGAAGGATTGGGGTAATTCATCCCCGCGCCGAGCCCAGAAACCGGGTTTTTTTGACAATCATCGCCCAACACCCGAAAACTCCCAAAAACCCGGTTTCTTCATCCCCGCGCCCAGCCCAGAAACCGGGTTTTTTCGACAATCATCGCCCAACACCCGAAAACTCCCAAAAACCCGGTTTCTTCATCCCCGCGCCCAGCCCACAAAAAATGTACAATATCCCAAACATGGGTAATGCAATGAAAAGCAAAAAACAAACCTATTTCGACCTAATCGAATCCCTGATTAACTCCCCCAACGAGGAAGCACAAATCGCCATCCTGAAAGCCAAGGGAAAACGGCTCGATGATGATTTTGCGGATTTTTTGCGTAAATGGGCAACTAAAATCATAGCAGAAAAAAAATTCCGCCAAGCTAGAGACATTATTATTAATATTTTAAACTTCAGTAACTTGATTCAAGAGTTTCCACTGGGTAGCAAAAGCAGCAATATGGAAATTGCCATTGCAGGCTACGACGTGGGAATGAAATTTTTTAACCGATATGATGATCCCGAAAATTGGGCGGCGACTCAAAATAATTTAGCAACTGCTTACAGCAAGAGAATCAAAGGAGAAAGGCAGGATAATATAGAAAAAGAGATCGCATTTTATGAAGCAGCTTTACAAGTTTACAGCCGCCCTGCTTTCCCGCAACAATGGGCAGGTACTCAAAATAATTTGGCACTTGCTTACACAGATAGAATCAAAGGAGAACGGGGTGAGAATATCGAAAAGGCTATCGCATTTTATGAAGCAGCTTTAGAAGTTGATACCCGCGATGCTTTCCCGCAAGATTGGGCTGAGACTCAAAATAATTTGGCAATTGCTTACTATTCCAGAATCCAGGGAGACAGGGGAGAGAATATAGAAAGGGCGATCGCATTTTATGAAGCTGCTTTACAAGTTCGCACCCGCGATGCTTTTCCCCAAGATTGGGCTGGGACTCAAAATAATTTGGCAATTGCTTACAGTGACAGAATCAAGGGAGACAGGGGAGAGAATATAGAAAGGGCGATCGCATTTTATGAAGCAGTTTTACAAGTTCGCACCCGCGATGCTTTTCCCCAAGATTGGGCAAGGACTCAAAATAATTTGGCAACTGCTTACAGTGACAGAATCCAGGGAGACAGGGGAGAGAATATAGAAAAGGCGATCGCATTTTATGAAGCTGCTTTACAAGTTCGCACCCGCGAAGCTTTTCCCCAAAATTGGGCTGGGACTCAAAATAATTTGGCACTTGCTTACAGTGACAGAATCCAGGGAGACAGGGGAGAGAATATAGAAAGGGCGATTAAATGTCAAAAACGTGCTTTAGAAGTTTACACTCCTACCACCTTACCCCGTGAGTGTCTGCGAAGTGGGCAAAACTTAGGCAATTTAGGATTTGCCGAAAGTTTCTGGGAAACAGCCATCTTCGGTTACGAAAAAGCCATCGAAGCAGTCGAACAAACCCGCGAGTGGGTAACATCCCAAAACCGCAAACGACAAATCATCGAAGAAAATCTCGACATCTACGAAAAAATGATGCAATCCTGCATCAATCACAAACAATATGACAAAGCAGTCCAAACCGTAGAACGCAGCAAATCCCGCTACCTAGTCGAACTCTTCACCAACAGCGAAATCTACCCCAAAAAAGCCACCGAAACCGAGAAACAGCAACTCAGAGACTTGCGCCGCCAAATCGCCGCCGCCCAACAATCCCTAGAAACAGAATCATCCTCTCCTACTCTTTCTCCCCCCCTTAGCAAGGGGGGGCCAGGGGGGGTTCCAGAAGACTCCGACACAAAACGCACAACCCAAACCCGCAGTCTCAGCCCCGAATCACTGCAACAACAAACAGACAACTTAGCAACAGCATTGCAGCAATTAGAACAATTGCTGGAACAGATAAAACAGCGCGAACCCGAATTTGTTTTAACCCAAGCAGTCAAACCCATAAACATTGCCGAATTCCAGAAAACATTAGACACAAAAACAGCAATTGTAGAATGGTACATCGGCAACCCCAAATTTAACAACGAAGACTGGGGAGGTTCAGCCTTCATCATCACCCGCGACAAAATAGACTTAATAGCAATTACCGCCACCGAATTAGCCGAATTAGAAACCTGGACAAACGACTATCTCAACGAATACCGCGGCGACGAAGCCAAACAAAAAATCTGGCAACAAACCTTATCCGACAAACTCCAAAAACTCTCCGAAATCCTGCGGCTAAACGAGATAGTCGCCAAAATCCCCAACGATTGCCGCCAACTAATATTAGTACCTCACCGCTACCTGCACTTATTCCCCCTCCACGCCCTACCATTCACATCAGAGGGCGGGCACGGGGGCACCGCCCCTACGAAATACCTCCTAGACAGCTTCCCCGACGGCGTGAAATACGCCCCCAGTTTGCAACTGCTGCAACTCGTACAAAACCGCAGCAAAACCCGCACATCTGCCGCCCCTGAATTGCAGCCATTATTTGCAATTCAGAATCCCACCGAAGATTTATCAAATGCCGACATGGAAGTAGAAACCATCAAAAAAAGATTCAATCCCCACGACATCTTAATCAAACAACAAGCCACAAAAATCGCCTTCACCGAAAACCTCAAAAACCTTTCCAATGCCAGCTACATCCACTTTTCCTGCCACGGAGTCTTTAACTTTGACTATCCGCTGCTGTCCCTTCTAGCCCTAGCCGATTCCATCGAATCTCCCGTAGGGGCGGTGCCCCCGTGCCCGCCCGAATCGCCCGAAACTCCGCGCTATGTGACAATGCGTAGCGGGCGAAAAGCTATCCCGGAAAAATGCCTAACCTTGCGAGAAATCTTTGCCGATTTAGAGTTAAGTAGGTGCAATCTCGTGACACTATCCGCCTGCGAAACCGGCTTAACCCAGTCAACAACAATGACAGATGAATACATCGGTTTACCAAGCGGCTTCTTGTATGCTGGTAGTATGAATGTTGTGAGTACATTGTGGTCGGTCGATGATTTTGCCACAGCGATTTTAATGATAAAATTTTATCAGGAATTGCAACCTGAAGTTTCAGTAGCACTCGCTTTGAACGCCGCCCAAAACTGGATGCGCGCAGTCAGCCGGGAGGATTTTGGAGTTTGGGTTAAATCCTTAAATTTAGATAAAAAATCGGGGCAAATGGTGGAACTGTGGTTAGCATCGTCGCCAGAGGAACAGCCGTTTAGCCATCCCAAGTATTGGGCGGCATTCTGTGCTACTGGATATTAAGTTGAAGAAGGACTAAAGTCCTCACTACGAACCTGCATTTTATTAACGGAGAATAGTTCTATGGAACCGGAAAAAGTTATCATTACCTTTCTGAAATGGCTGACAGAAAATCCGAGCATTTTCATGCCGACAGCATGGCAAGATTTACCCAAACTAGAGACAGAAATCGCAGAATCAGCCGATGATGAAATATTTCCAATTGCCATGACTATCAGCAAGTGGTGCAGCAAACAGGGATTGGGAGAAACTTTAAGAGATAAAGTGCGGAAAGATATCGACGATGGAGGCGAACCCACCCCAACTACAATGCAGCCGCTAACCAATATCACTCAAGTTCTGCGTCAAAGCATTGAAGATAGGTACAAAAAACTTCAACAAGAACTCGATGCAGAGAATCAATCAAATACAGACAATGACTCAAAATAGTAAAATCTATGCCCCCAACGTCTATTTATTTGCCTATCACCTCTGCAAACCCCTAGAATCAGAGTCGATTTCCCCTGAAGAATTCGCCAAACTGTGGCAGAAGTGCAACGAGATATTGCAAACTAAATTAGCAGTCGGTACGGCATTCAACGGCAGCTACTTGCCCAAAAAAGAGGAACCTGCCGGATGGCGAGTCAACCTGATTAACAAACAAGTTGTCGGCGGCAGAAATTCTCTCGCTTTTGCTAAGGATATTTCCCATGACAACCAGCAAATTAGCGTCAAAGGTTTTGCCCAACCGCTGCGGATTGATGACAGCTATGCCTTGGGTTTACAAATTCGCGTTCCCGAAAAAGTTAACAACATTAAAACGCCCGCTGTCGATGTTAGCATCTTCAAGGAATTTAATCCCGATAACTGCTTGCTGCCGGATTTTGTGCAAAGCTATTTCGGTCAAACTCTGCTACTTACAGCTTGGCTGAGTGTCGAACAAAATCAAGCGGCGCGGGAAGATTCGCAGTTTCTGAAAAAATTAGCCCAACAGTGTCTAGAAAAATTTATTTACGGTCAAAATCTGCCGACTTTTTACCGTCAAGGCAAGTTATTCGGTAGCCCGATTTTAGAATACGGCAATCCCAGCCGGCAAGATACTGAATGCCACATTATAGTCTGGTTTTTCAACAGTTCTGCAACTGATGAAATCTGGGATGAGACGCGGTACAGCGATTTGGTCGAGTTGTTTTTGTTCCGCAATAAGATTATTCGCGCTTATCAAGACACTCGCAAAACTTACTTGGTGACTCGCGAGGAATACAAACAAATTGAACTGGATATCGACGCGACTTTTAAGTATTTGCAGCATGACGAACCCCACCAGCGACACTTGAAAGGTGCGGGTTTAAAGGAAGAGGAATTACAACATTTGGAACGCAAGACAATCGAGATGCCGCCCCGCGCTGTCAACTATGCCCGGTTGCTGATGGACTTAGAATTTCGGCAAAATACGATCGCCATTAACGCCAAAAATTACCAAGATAAATTAAATCAAATAAGTCTTGACTTAAAATCAAGCAAGAAGTACAGTGATAGCGATCGCGATTTAAGCTTTCTCGAATTATTCAGCCAAGAAACTTGCCCGCAGTTTGAAGAACAAATCAAAGCCGACTTAGGCTACTTCAAACACGGCACAGGCTTGCTAGACAAAGCAATGGAAGCCATTCGAGGAGTTGTCGCCATTGAAGAAGCTTATCGGGATGCGAAATTAGAAGTCACGATTCAAGCTGTCGGCTTGGGTTTGGGAGTAGCCGGGGTAGTGGCTGGCAGTTCTCCTTATTTAATTAAACAAGACCCGCCGAATCAATTTATTGCTTTGCCTTTCCTGAAGGTGGGAATTAATTCTTTTGCGTTGGTATTGTTGATTAGTATCGGCGCGGGGGTTGTGGTTTGGGGTTTGGTGATGTTGGGTGCAAATTCCAAGAATCTACTCGGTAAGTTCAAGAATCTACTCGGTAAAAATAAGCAGTTGCCGCCGCAATAGACTTGAATTACATAAATCCTTGATTAATACGGAAACCGCAGATTCAAGGCAGATAAACACAGATTAACGCAGATAATTTTGAGCTTGTTTGCGAATGAGTGCAAGAAGTCTAATCATCCCGGTTCCGGGCGGGCAAATCGCCCGCCCAGAAAAAGATTGATCTTAATATTGAGGTACAGATGGGTCTACTTCTTCACTCCAAGCAGTAATCCCGCCCTTAACATTAATCCCCTCAATTCCCGCTTCTTTCAAAATGCTCAAGGCCTTCGCAGAACGCCCGCCCATTTTGCAGTGTGCAATCAAGCGGTGGCCGTTCAACAATTCCTTGACTTTGGCAACACCTGCGCCGTGTTCGATATCCGGCAAAGGAACCAAAACCGACCCAGGAATTTGACCAATTTGATACTCGTTGGGATTCCGAACATCTAACAATACAAAATCCTTCGCACCGCTGTCGATTAATTCCTTAAGTTCTTTGACAGTCATCTCAGGGATTTTCTGTTGTTCCGCTTCCTCGGCTTTTGCTTTATTAAAACCGCAGAATTCTTCGTAATCGATTAACTTTTCAATTACCGGGCGCACTGGATTCGGGCGCAGTTTCAATTGCCGGAACGTCATATCTAAGGCATTGTAAAGCAACAATCTGCCGCTCAAAGTAGTGCCTTGACCCAAGATAATTTTGATAGCTTCCGTTGCTTGGATAGAACCGACAACTCCGCACAAAACGCCTAAAACGCCGCCTTCGGCACAAGAAGGAACCATCCCAGGAGGCGGGGGTTCCGGGTACAAATCGCGGTAATTCGGGCCGCCTTCGTAGTTGAAAACTGTTGCTTGCCCTTCAAATCGGAAGATGGAACCGTAGACGTTGGGCTTGTTTAGAAGGACGCAAACGTCGTTCATCAAATAGCGAGTCGGGAAGTTGTCCGTGCCGTCGATAATGATATCGTAAGGAGTGGCAATGTCGATCGCATTTTCCGAACTAACGCGAGTCTCGTACAAATCAACTTGACAAAAAGGATTAATTTCTAAAATCCGATTTTTAGCCGACTCAATCTTCGGTTTCCCAACCCAAGAAGTGCCATGAATTACTTGCCGCTGCAAGTTGGAATGGTCAACAATATCAAAGTCTACAATGCCAATGCGCCCAACACCGGCGGCTGCTAAATACAGCAGCAGCGGCGAACCGAGGCCTCCCGTACCGATGCAGAGCACGCTGGCAGCTTTGAGACGCTTCTGCCCTTCCAATCCAACTTCTGGCAGGATCAGGTGGCGAGAGTAGCGTTCGTATTCTTGTTTGTTGAGCTGGATCTCGTCCAGATTAGGATTTAGCATGATATTGTGTGTAGCGCAGATTTTGAATTATATCCTATCTGAATCTTTCGCATTTTTACGTGTTTGTTATTTTTACTAATTATTTCTTAATCTGAGTCGGTTCCACTAGGCGAATTTCCTCTGCTTGAAAGTTTCCCTCTCCGTCAAGACTCCAACTGCGGATATCTTCCGAACAGCCTTGTCGGACTGACACAATGATGTAAGAGTATTCGGCCCAGGCCAATGTCCGATCGCACTCTGAGGGCACTGCAGGACAATCCGTGTGAGAATGATATATACCGATAATATCCAGACTGCGATCGCGCCCGTGTTTCATCGCCCGCAACATATCTTCGGGCTTAATAGCATATCTGCGTCTTTCTGTCAATCCCTTTTCTTCAGGCCAATTCTCCTCAGCTTCCGCACTCCAAGCATTCTGAGTCGGCCAAACTTCTACCAAAGTTTTAACACCGCCAGTAACTCGACCCAGCAACAAACCGCAGCATTCTTCGGGATAAGCGCTTTCGGCATGGGTGCGGATGGAGAAAATGTGAGATTCGGAAAGTGCGATCGGCTGCATAGGATTTTATTGTAGTTTTTTTTGTAAAGTGCGATCGGGCTTTTTTTACACGAACCGCGAAGACGCGAAGGACACGTTCGGCGAAGCCGTTCCCGAAGGGTAGGAAGACAAGAGAAGGGAAGAGAAAGAACTCACAAAAGTAACCTAATTAATTACCTGCACTTAGATATCTAAACGTTAGATTTTTCCACTATTTCTCACTCCTATTCTGTGTGTCCTCTGCGGTTCGCAAAAAAAGTGAATGTAAGGTGCGCGACCGGGCGCACCTTACCCCTTAGTTTATGTATCTATCTAGCCCTCAATTGCAATCAAGTTGCAATTAAGAGGGAGTTTGCTGCAACTCAGGCCGCTCATCTGGAACGATCGCCCCTTCGACAGGACACACCTGCAAACAAATACCGCAGTCAATACAGGTATCAAAATCAATCCAAAACCAATCAGTACCCTTGACATTTTTGCCGGGGCCGGGATGAATGCAAGCAACCGGACAAGCGCCGACACAATCAGCAATTCCCTCGCAAATATTCGTAACAATAGTGTGTGCCATAGTGTTCTCTCAAAACATTTTAGTTAGATCGGGAATTAGCAATTAGCAATTGGCAAGACCTTCTCTCAATCAGCAGGATACATAATATCATATCGGGTGATTTTTAACCAATTACCAACTACTAATTACCAATTACCAATTAGCCTAATTTACCGTTTCAATTGTTGGCAATCCTTCGGCATTTACCCAAGCAATTTGAGTAATTCGTCGATCGCGCGCGTATTCCCGCGCCTCGTCCTCCGTTTCCCGACTCTCTAAATCTATTTCTACCCGAACTAGGTGAGTAGAGTCTCGGAGTTTGCGAGCATAATCAAAAGCCGCCGCCCCAGCTTCAGGAGTTTGAGGTACAACCAACCATTCGCTAGCGGGTGTCTCCGTGGGCAATTGCCCTTCTGTCAGCAAAACTTGGTGCAAATCTTCAATATTCAGACAAAACCCGATGCCGGGGGAATTTTGCCCTTGGGGGTCGAACAGTCCCAACAGTTGGTCGTACCGTCCTCCTTGTCCTAAAACTCGCTGTCCTGTCTTGCTGCTGCTGACAACTTCAAACACAATTCCAGTGTAGTAGTCAAATGTTTGAATTAAACTCAAATCGAGGTGAATGTGGGATTTTAGATTGGGAATTTTTGACTGGCATTTGTGCAATAATTCGATCGCCGATTTGAGATTATTTAACGCGGCTTGCTGCGGCAAATCTAAATCTAGTTTGGCAACAATCGGCAACACCTCTTCTGGGCGGCCGCGCAAGTCAAATAATAGCAGTGCTCTTTCTCGCAATTCGGTTGACAGCGGCAAAGTTTCCAAGGCAATTCGATCGAGATTGGCGATCGCCCCCCGAACTTTCTGGCGCACGTTGGGCGGAAACGGTTCTAGCAATGTTGCAGTCAAGCCCGCTTCTCCCAAAACCAAATGCCACTCATCAATTTCCAAGCTCTGCAAGCACTCAGACAGCAGCAGCAGCACTTCCGCATCCGCAACCGCCCCCCCCGCGCCGAGGAGCTCTACCCCAGCTTGATAGAACTCTTGTTGCCCCCCTGAGCCAGTATCTGGGCCTTTGCGGAACACGTTGGCGTTGTAGTAGAGGCGCTGAGGCTGCCAGCGAGTCCCGGCCATCCGCATTGCAGCCGCGCGGGCGATAGATGCTGTCAATTCCGGCCGCAAACCGAGTTCTCCATCCTCGGCGTCTTGCAGTTGAATTAAGGTCGATCGGTCGATCGCCCCTCCAGCCATCAATGTCTCCAGCCGTTCTAGAGTAGAGGTAATAATCCGGTGATAGCCCCAGCGGTGAAAAACCTGCTGTAAGCGCCGTTCGATCGAAATTTTTTGAGCAACGTCAAGGGGCAATAAATCTCTTGCACCGGATGGGGGTTGGTGAACCATATCAATTTTAGATTTTAGACTTTAGATTTTAGATGGGGCTTAGAAGCTTAGCTTTATGGACGGTGTTAAAGTCTAACCACGCCAGCCTAACATTTGACTTTAACAAATTAAGGTGTCATATCAATTTGAGATTTGAGATTTGAGATTGGGCTTAGAAGCTTAGCTTTAGGGGAAGCTGTTAAAGTCGAAGAAGGCAAGCTTAACATTCGACTTTAACAAATTTAGGCATCATATCGTTTTCCTTTGCATCGGAATAATCATTTTCCCCGTCAGTGCGATCGTCCCCTTCTTTCTGGAGCATCCGCGATCCCAGGACGATCGCACTCTAGTGTAATTCCGATGTCACCGGATTTGATCTCACCAAGTCTTGATTTTTTTGATCTAGCTCACTCCGCTGCTGAGCAGTTCACCCGTTTCTAAATATTCAAGACTCACAATTCACAACTTCTCACTTCTTCTTCCCGCCAAACAAACTTGCAAAAAATCCTGGTTTCTCGTCACCTTTTTTGCTCTTTGCTGCCGCTTGTTCCAGCTTTTTCTTCACCTCCAAAGCCGTCGGTTCTTCAGGATTGGATGCCAAAGCTTTGTTCATCTCAAGTTTCGCCATTGTGGCTTGATTTTGTTCAAGGTAACACATTGCTAACATAGCGTGAGCCTTGCTGTGTTTTGGAGCGCGCTTCAGGGCTTCCCTCAACTCCAAACTTGCTTTAGCGTAATTTTTGCTGTCCATAAATCCTTGAGCTCGGCGGCAATAGGCTTCGGTCTGCGAGTCTGGGGGTTCGAGTTTAGGCGGAGGAGGAGGCGTGGGATTTACGGTGGCTGTTTTTTCTGCTGCTGTTTTTTCTGCTGCTGTTTTTTCTGTGCTAGTTGTGCTTGTGGCTTTTGCAGATGAAGAACCGGGTGCAACCGCACCACCGCCACCGCCAAGGCGCTCTTTTCGCAGCAGGTAAACCATGTTGAGTTCGCTAATTTGAGCGATCGCATCTTCGGTTTCCTTAACTGATTCGTACTGCTTGAGAGCGAGTTTGCTAACTGCTGTTTTGTAAGCTTCTTCCCAATTTTGAGCGGTAGCTAACTGTTTGGCTGCTTCGCTTTCAATTTGCATTTTCGCCTGTTCTTTAACAACGCGCTTGCCGATGGCTGCTAATAGCAGGCTGTATTCTTTGCGATCGCTTTCCTTAGAGAATTTATTGTAAGCCGGATTGACTACTTTTGACAAAAATTGGTTAGCCCAATCTTTATCAGCTTGGCTTTCAAAAGAGCAAGTATCCGAATGCAAGCGGCGGGCGATTTTCATGTAGCGCTTGCGGATGTCGTTAAACTCGGCGTCTAAGGGAATTCCCAAAATTGCGTGCTGATCTGTAAAGTCATACTTGAACAGCCCTTTTGTCATTTCAAAAGACATAACTTTTACTCTTCCTTTCCTGGCTTTTCACTATTCTTTAATGTAGCTTGAGTCAAGGGGTTCTGACCCCCGTACTACCCCCGATCTCTTGCTGCAGGCAGATTACCCCCAGGAAGATAAGGGAGGAACGGCTAGCAGTGCGCCGCGGAGTTCGGCGTGTATTTTGCCGTTTGTCGCCAAAATCCGACCCGAGTTCATCTCAAAGGCACTGCCGTCATAAGCTGTAATTTGACCTCCGGCTTCGGAGACGATGAGTACACCGGCTGCTACGTCCCAAGGGGAGAGTCCCCGTTCCCAGTATCCGTCCGATCGCCCCATCGCGAGGTGTGCGAGGTCTAGGGATGCCGAACCGCTGCGCCGCACGCCTTGGGTGAGGTGGGTGAGGTGACAGAATTCGGCATAGTTATTGTCTGCTGTTTCGCGCCGATCGTATGCAAAGCCTGTGACTAGCAAGCTGGTTCTCAATTCTGGGATTTGGGAAACTTCGATCGGCGATCGGTTGCAAGTTGCTCCCAATCCTTTGCCTGCCCGAAACAATTCGTTATGAAAAGGGTCGTAAATTACTCCAATTTGTGGTATGCCGTCGATTAAAAGTCCGATCGACACGGCCCAAAAAGGATATTGGTGAGCATAATTGGTTGTGCCGTCCAAAGGGTCGATCGCCCACAGGTATTTGCTGCTGGCATCCCCTAATTTGCCGGATTCTTCGGCGAGGATGGCGTGGTCGGGTACGTGGCGGCCCAAAATTTCTAAGATGACGGCTTCGGAGGCTTTGTCGGCTTCTGTGACTAAATCACCCGATCGGCCTTTTTCTTGAATTTTTTCTAATTTTCCGCAGAAAGATTGCAGGACGGAACCCGCGGCTAGGGCTGCTTCGGTGGCTATTTCTAAGAAGTTTTGCAGTTGATTATCTGTCATTAGGAAGTCAGAGGGAAGATGAAAGCAATGCGTACCGGTTGACTAAATAACTGGTTCCTAGGCTTTGCCTGGGAACCTATATCTAGAGGCTCTGCCTCGGCTGGAAAAAATGGAGGCAGAGCCTCCGGATCTGCGTTCCCCAGAGCCTAGGAACGAGTGGAACTGTCAACTGTCAACTGAACTATTGCCGATTTTGCTGGCGAAATTCTGCGGGAGTTTGGCGCAAAGCTCGTTCTGGATTCCACAGGCCTTTTCCCATGAGTCTCGCCCATTCTTGAGCGTTGACGAGTCGCTGTTGGTATTTGGTGTTGGGCGATCGCACTGAGGCGAGGGCATAACCTTCTTTGATTAGCTGTTCGTTGAGCAAATTTTTATCTTGCCACAAGTAGGCTAGTTTGCGATCGAACTGGTCTTTCTGTTCGATGTCTGATTCTAACAATACCTGTTTTCCCCCAATTAGCTGTTCTAGTCTTTGTTTGGCTGCTTCTCCCCAAGGCTGCTGTTTTAAATCCGGGGCATCAATACCAATCAGCCTGATTTGTTCTAATAAGGCTATTTTGTCGGCTGTACTGATAACTTCGATTGTTTGGCCGCTGATGGCCCTTTCTACTTTGGCGATCGTACCTTGGGGCATTTCTGGTTTTTGGCAGCTAGCTAGCAACAGACAAAGGGCGATCGCACATAATCGATAAAGCATGGATAATTGGTAGTTGATAATTTATCAAATTGCCTTACTCTTCATCTAACGGCAAACCCGCTCTAACTTTACCTTTGCCGAAGTAACGGCCGAATTGCAGTTCGTACACTTCGTCTTCGTCTTGCGTCTCTACCTCGATGTTGGAACGCGGATAGCTGACGCACAGCAGGGCATAACCTTCTTTTTGGAGTTCCACCGAAAGCCCCATTGCTTCTGGCTGGTGCAGTTCTCCCGACTTGACGCGCACCGCACAGGCTGTACAAGCGCCGTTGCGACAGGAAAAGGGCAATTCTACTCCTTGGTTTTCCGCGCTTTGGAGGATGTAGCGGTCTTCGGGTACTCGCACGGTGTGGCGATCGCCTGTTTGTCTGTTATGAATTTTAATTGTGTAAGAGCGAGTCATGGAATTTTAGATTTTAGATTTTAGATTTTAGATAGGGGTTGGGCGGGCAAAATCCTTTAAATGAATGGGTTTGCGACACAGGGAGGAGAACCCAAGCCCGCTCGTTTGACACCCTACCCACATTAAACAGTAAATTTATGCCGTTACCCCTTCCCAAATCAGATTTGTTCTGCTAATATAGTTTAGCTGTGGCTAAATTAATTCATTTAGCCCTGGAGAGGTGGCCGAGCGGTTGAAGGCGCACGCCTGGAAAGTGTGTTTAGGGCAACTTAACGAGGGTTCGAATCCCTCCCTCTCCGTTAAACAAGCTGTTTAGGCAAAAAAAACAGCTTGCAAAAAAAATCTCTGATCTGAGATAAATACTTTGATTATTAGCGAGATCCCTTGAATTCTTTTAGAAAACTCAAGGGATCTCGCTTTTCTAGGGTCAGATGCCTCTGGCATGGGCATCGGGCATCGGGCATCGCTAATAGTTAGCGGTTACTGGTTAGTAGTTTTTCTAATCAGAAATAACCAATGCCCTATTCCCAATGCCCTATTCCCAATTAAATAAACAAGCTAGGTGAGATTTTAAAATAATCGCCTAGTGCCTTAGCTTGTGCCTTGCTAATCGCTCTTTTCCCATTGACAACCTCAGACACCACACCGCTCGATCCAATGATACCTACCAAGTCCGCTTGACGGGTGCCGCTGGATTCCATGATGTGTTGCAAAATCTCATGAGGCTCCGATTTGTCCATCGGATAATTTTCTGTCTCATAAACTTCAATCAGCGTTACTAACAACTTGTATAAAGCTCTCTCCTCTGGAGTGAGGTTTTTAGTGAACGTTAGCCGTTCGGCCACAGCCAGGAGGCGATCGTATTCCTCTTCGGTTTCGATCGCCCTAGGAGCAATTTCTGCAAGCAATTTGCTATAAGTGGCTCCATCAAAAGTAAGGATCATTTTTCCATTTGTCTTTGTCGTATTCAGCGTGGGTTAGGAAATATTTGTAAAAAATAGTTTGCTCCTCGTAGTTGATGCCAACTATCAGGCGATATTCGTTGCCTTTGATATTAAAAACTGTGAAGTTTCCTACTGCTTCGGCATCTCGGTAAATCTTGCGAACATCCTCCAACTTCTGCCATTCTGCTTGCTTTACAGTTTCGTTCCAGCTATCAATTTGATTTTTGACATTGGGATACTGGGCAGCATCTTTACGGAGGTTGCGGATCGATATTAGATTCATGAGTTGTTGGTTTTTTTATTTGGGACTTTTGCATAGGTGGTTTCTAGTGTTGTGGTGGTTTTGCTTGGCTACTATGCTTATACTCTCACTTTGAGAGGAAAACGTCAAGGCCCGATCGAGTAAAAATTCTTTAACGCACTCCAACTGGGTTTTGTCTGTGTAGGCGCGGTTGGAAACCGCAGGCTTTGTCTTTAATCCCACTCTTGCTCACCCGACTTGATCCTCATCCTGTAAAAAAGCTTCTAGCAGCGTGGTTCGGGCGATCACATGGAAGTTGTGGAAACTCGCCTTTTTGCAGCGTTCAAAGACTATCTGGCCGCTTATTTGGATTTGGTTGATCGCGCCGAACAGATGACATGGGGCGCAAAGTTAGATAATATCTAACAAGCTCAACAGTGCTATCTGCGATATCGTGCCGAAAAAACCGCGGGCGAGGGAATCTTTAAGCGGTTCTACGGCGAGGAAGGGATCGAAGATTATATTCACGGATTTTTGTTCAATTGGGAACGGAAGCTGGCACAATTGGTAAGTAACAAGAATTAATTTTAATAGAAGCTTCAGCCACTACACTAATAAGTGTAGGTTGGCATGAGGAAAATGCCAATGGTCAAAAAAAATCGCAATGTAGTTAGTTCCAATTCAGAAAGTAAAGTCAAAGTCGGACTTTCGCTGACTTCTTCTAGTGCCGATCGATTAAACGTGATCGCTCGCAAGCTCGGAATATCAAGGTCGGAACTCCTAGAACGCTTGGCACAAGGCGCTCTGGATATTTCTAAAGACAAGACGGAAGTTACCGTCACTTGGAAAAAAGGTGAAGAAACGGAGATAGAGGCCCCGGACTTGCAAGGGGAAACAGCCGAAGAAAGCGCCATTAATGACGCTGTAACGGCAGAAACTCTATCGGACTCGGTGAGTGTAAAACCAAATCCGCTGCAAGAAAGTTACGAAAGTTTACAACAGCAGTTGAGTGAACGCGAAAGTTCGATCGCTTCTTTGCAGCAGCAATTGGCTACTCAAAAGCAAAATGTCGAAAGCCAATTAGCCGAAACTGTA
>NZ_JAUBQW010000035.1:45780-48547 GCF_036701485.1 Microcoleus sp. Pol11C3
GCGAAGTCAAGTTACGAAAGTTTACAACAGCAGTTGAGTGAACGCGAAAGTTCGATCGCTTCTTTGCAGCAGCAATTAGCTACCGAAAAGCAAAATCTCGAAAGCCAATTAGCCGAAACTGTAGCGAAGTCAAGTTACGAAAGTTTACAACAGCAGTTGAGTGAACGCGAAAGTTCGATCGCTTCTTTGCAGCAGCAATTCGGCGAAAGAGAACACCGGGAACACGAGTTTCAGCAACAGCTAGCCGAAAAATCCAGTGCTCTGGAATCTTTGGAGCAGCAACTAGCCGAAAAATCCAGTGTTCTGGAATCTTTGCAGCAGCAATTCGCCGAAAGAGAACACCGGGAACACGATTTGGAGCAGCAACTAGCCGAAAAATCCAGTGTTCTGGAATCTTTGCAGGAGCAATTCGCCGAAAAATCCAGTGCTCTGGAATCTTTGCAGCAGCAATTCGCCACCGAAAAGCAAAATCTCGCAAGCCAATTCCAGGAAACCGTGTCGAAGTCGAGTTACGAATCGATGCAGCACGAGTTAGCACAAAAGTCAAGTGCGATCGGCGACTTCCAAGTTCAACTGACCAAGTTGCAATCTCTAGAAAATCAATTGAACCAGAGTGCAGCGATACAGCGAAATTACGACGCTTTGCAGCAACAGTCTCAAGAACAGCTAAGAACCATCAAAGCTTTACGGGAACAGCTAGCTCAAATGCAGGCTGTGGCTGGGATTGGCGAAGCTTATCTCAACAAGTGGCGCCGTCCCTGATTCTCTCATCAGCACGGCACTGTCTAACGGGTGCGGCCGGAGCACCTTACCCCTAAAACGTCCTCTCAACTCGGCCTCCTTCCTCTTGTAGCGATAGATTTCAACCTGTCGCTACAAGAGCTTTTTATTGCAAAATATGAGCATACTATTAAGAAATATTACAATAAATAAATTATGAGAGGCGATCGCACCCCTGAGAGCAAATCCAGTCCAGCAGAGACTAAGGGCCGCGTCACGGTAATTGGAGGCGGCATCGGCGGGCTGACAGCAGCCGCCCTGCTAGCCCGCAGAGGATACAAAGTGCTAGTCTTAGACCAGGCGATCGTCCCCGGAGGATGCGCTTCCACCTTCAAACGCAAAGGCTTTACCTTCGATGTCGGCGCCACGCAGGTTGCAGGATTGGAACCCGGAGGCATTCACCACCGAATTTTCTCAGAATTAAACATAGAACTTCCCGCGGCGACACCCTGCGATCCCGCCTGTGCGGTGTTTTTGCCGGGAGAAACCGCACCGATTAGCGTGTGGCGAGATCCGCAAAAGTGGCAGGAAGAAAGGCAGTGGCAGTTTCCCGGAAGCGAACCTTTTTGGCAATTATTGTCTGCATTGTTCAAAGCTAGCTGGAAATTTCAAGGGCGCGATCCAGTTTTACCGCCCAGAAACTTCTGGGATTTCTGGCAATTAATTCAAGCAGTTCGCCCCGATACTCTAATTACTTTGCCTTTCACTTTTATGACAGTGGGAGATGCTTTGCGGCTTTGTGGGTTAGGCGACAATTTGCGCTTGAAAACTTTTCTGGATTTGCAGTTAAAATTGTATTCTCAAGTTGATACTGAAGAAACGGCGCTACTTTACGCGGCGACGGCTTTAGGAGTTTCGCAAGAGCCACAGGGATTGTATCATCTACAAGGAAGTATGCAGGTATTGAGCGATCGACTTGTAGAGGCGATCGAACTCTACGGCGGCAAAGTCCTGTTGCGGCACACAGTTGAAAGTATTGTCACCGCCAACGGCAAAGCCACCGCTACAGTGATTCGCAATCAAAAAAGCGGCGAAGTTTGGACAGAAACTGCCGATCGTATTGTTGCCAACGTCACAGCACAAAATCTAGTAAAATTGATGTCAAGCGAGCCTGTTTTAGAAACTTTAACAGATAATTCCGAGACAAGAAATCAACTCCCCAATCAAATGGCAGGCTACAAATATCGAGTTGATAAATTGCCGCCCGCATCCGGTGCATTTGTCATCTATTTGGGAGTGCATGAAAGCGCAATTCCTGCCAATTGTCCGCCGCACCTTCAGTTTCTCTACGATTACGACGGCGAGATTGGAGAGAATAATTCATTATTTGTTTCTGTCAGCCATCCGGGAGATGGCCGAGCACCGAAGGGAATGGCGACAATTATCGCTTCGTCATTTACTGAGACTCGAATGTGGTGGAATTCGGTTGATTATGAAGGATTGAAGCAAAAATATACGGTCGGGGCGATCGCCCGTTTGAGCGAATATTTCAATTTGACGCCAGAGTCGATCGTACACCAAGAATCAGCCACACCCCGCACCTTTGCCCGCTACACGGCGAGAGATAGAGGCGTTGTGGGTGGTATTGGCCAGCGAATACCAACCTTCGGGCCCTTCGGATTTGCCAACCGCACACCAATTAAAAATTTGTGGTTAGTAGGTGACTCCACCCATCCCGGAGAAGGCACTGCCGGTGTTTCCTATTCTGCTTTAACAGTAGTGCGACAAATGGAAGCCGCCTCTAAAATAGGGCTTGCTGAATAATCGATCGCAAACTATGAATAGGAGCGACCGATATATTCAAACTCAACTAAAGATAAGGCTTTTCTGCATCGATTCCACCCAACAATAATTGTAGATTATCTTCAATTTAAAAACAGGTGTTCTTTTTCCAAATAGACATAAAAACACACCTTAGCGGGTGACAAGGCACCTCTAGTCTAAACAGGACAAAGGTTTGAGAGAATGGTAAGGTAAAAAAATAAGG
>NZ_JAUBQW010000036.1:0-48179 GCF_036701485.1 Microcoleus sp. Pol11C3
ACCAATGCTCTTTATGGGTAGTTTGAATGCAGAAGGATTTGAAGGATGGTTATCTTTATATTTGTTGCCAGATTTAACAAGTCCATCTATATTAATTATGGATAATGCACCCATTCATCGTAAGACGGTCATTAGACTATTGGTTGAGGAGGCGGGTCATCAGATAATATTTTTACCAAAATACTCTCCAGACTTAAATGATATTGAGCATGATTTTAGTGCATTAAAGAGAGCTAAAATGTATGCGTCTCCTGGCACATCTCTTGATGAAATTATTCGTGCTTATTGTGCAGTGTAATGTCTCATACTTATTTGAAATGACTATAATTGCTGCGTTATATAACTTTGAATTGGCTCAGACAGCTTTAGCTGGCTAATCTGCAAGAGGTCTATTGTCGGGATTGATGTGGCTATGTTTGGGGTAAAACAAAAGAACGTATGGTTTTGTCCCCTAGTCAATGAGCGGAGTAAACAAACTTCTTATGGGGCAGTCAGTCGATTTGAGATTTGAGGTTTGAGCCTTCGGCGTAAGACTTCGCCGAGAGGTTCGACGCTCAATCGAGCCATGCTCAGACGTTCGGCGAGCACTCAGCCGAGTCGCGCTGAGTCGAACAATTTGAGATTTACTCCTGATGAATCTGGGAGCTAGAACAAGAGTCTACAACTTTGGGTGGCTGGCGACTACTGTCGGAAACTTGTATCCGTTTTTGGGCGGGGTCAAAAAGCCATTTAAACTCTCTCGTGGATACCCACAAGGTTTGCTTAGAAGAATGTATCAAACTTTTACAAAGCAACCGCTCAAACTCATAAAGTCTCTCTCTGCCCTAGCAAAATCAGTTAGCTCGCACGATGCTGGTTCTCCGTTTTTCAGATTGGACAATACACGGCCCTCAGCACCCTAAAAATGAAGAATTGTAAAGTTTTATCAAGATCTTTGGACATCTGAATTAAAATCTTCTCATAAAAAAGACTAGCTTTTAGCAGGCGCAAATTGTGGAAAAAGATTTAAAACTCAGAATATGAGATCGAGTTCGCTGGTCTTACATGGTGCAATAAAATGTAACTTTTGATGCCAGAACCAGTAGCATGAACTTTGTCGAAAGCCTAATGCCCGTCCGGCCAATGCCTTCGGAAAATCGCTTTCTTGGCGCTGCATCAAATCTTAAGTGCAATGACTTCCCTTTGACGGGAGCCGGAGCCTTCGAGCAAACATTTAGCTCCAGGGCTTACGCACCAGAACTGTGATAAACCGGGTTTTTTAACCGGGAGCGAGGGCGGCAACAAAGTGTTTTCGTTCATCAAACCCGGTTTCAGCGTCCGAGACTGAACTCGATCGAATGAATGCAGTCGCAACCAATGTTTAAATGTGGCGATATTGCAAGTTGCGTGCAAAGCAGGGAGCTAACCGCAGTGATGGATCTCGATTGTTTACCTTACGGCGCAGGCCACGCACAGGAAGGGGTCTGTCTGCTAGTGCGAATGGGGCCGCACCGCATTTTACTCGACTGCGGTGTAGAGGATATTGCACCCCTGTCAGCGACACTAAATCGATCGCTGCCAGCCGATTTCGTGGTGTGCAGCCACGCCCACTCCGACCACGCCAGAGGTTTGCTAGCACTCCATCAATCTTTCCCCCACTTGCCAATTTACGCCAGCGAAGTGACAACGCGGCTGCTACCGCTTAACTGGCCGTCCCGGTCTCAACAGCCAGAGTCCCGGTTCTGTCAAGCACTGCCCTGGCAGTCGCCGATCGAACTGCGGCCGGGACTGAGCGTGCAGTTGTTCCCGTCGGGCCATTTGCCCGGAGCGGCGACTGTGGTGCTGACTTATGCCGCCCCCCACCGCACCTACACCCTGGTGTACACCGGCGACTTTTTCCTGTCCAATTCTCGTTTGGTGGAAGGTTTGCCCTTGGGAGAACTCAGGGGGATGAAGCCGGATGTGTTAATTTTGGAAGGCAGTTACGGCACGGCGCGCCACCCTCACCGCCGACAACTGGAAAATCAGTTAGCCGATCGCATCCACCGCGCCATCGCCGACGGCTACTCGGTACTACTGCCCGCGCCAGCGCTAGGTTTAGGTCAAGAACTGCTGATGCTACTCCGCAGCCACCACTACTTTACTGGCCGCGACTTGGATATTTGGGTGGACGGCACTGTCGCCGACGGGTGCGACGCTTATCTGGAACTCCTGCCCCAATTTCCCACCGCCGTCCAAAATTTTGCTCTGCACCAACCTTTATTTTGGGACGAAAGGGTGAAACCCCGCGTCCGCCGGTTGTCGGCCGAACAGCGCCCCGGATTGGGTTCCACGCCGTGTATTGTAATTACAGACAAGTTTGCTGATTTGGCTTTGTATGTTGCCGATCGCACAAATCCTTGGATTTTGCTCGCACCTCAAAAGCCCGGATATCCCGTCAGCAACTGGCCCGAATCTGGAGTCAGAAGTGTCGAAACTTATCTGCTAGCCGAACACTGCGACGGCCCAGGCACTACCCAGCTCATTCACAATTTGCGTCCCCAGCACGTAATTTTGCTCCACGGTTCCCCTGCATATTTGGCTGACTTAGCTAACTTGGACGAGCTGCGAAACCGATACCAGTTGCACACTCCGGCGGTCGGAACACTTGTCGAACTGCCGATCGGGGAAATGTTTTTGCAGCCTGCTATCCCGGAAACTAACTATGAGGGAGAACTCAGCGAATTGGGGACAGAGGTAGCAATTAGTTTGCCGAGTCCGATTACAGCCGATCCTCGGTGGGCAAATTTTGCCGATACCGGTTTGGTAGAAGCGCGGTGGCAAGGCGAAGAACTGGTACTGCGGGGCATCTCCCAGCGGGAACTGCTTTTTCAAGGCAGCGCCGTTCAGGCCAACCTCGAATGCTGCGGCAATTGCCAGCACTACCGCGGTCAGCGCTGTTGGAACCAATTATCTGCTTTGTTTGGCTTTAAAGTTACCCCGGACGGTTTCTGTCCGGTGTTTCAAGCGATACCGGAGTCCGAACTTTTCCTAGATGGGGAAACAGACGGCGAATAATATCAATTCCGGTTGCACTAATACATGATTGTTGACTGTTGACTGTTGACTGTAGAAGGAGGGGTCGAAAAACTGAATGGTTGAGTGTTAACTGTTGACTCGATTTTATTATTCCGATGCAACCGGAAACGATATAAGCTGTCGGGAACCTCAAAACCAGCAAGCAGGCAAAGAAAACAAAAGAACAGTTTTGGACGCACCCAGACAAAAAACCCCGTTTAAGCAGGGGTAAGCTATCGCGTATTGAATTTTTAAACTACTGTGTACTTAAGCTCTTGTGGGGTGGGCAGGAGAGCCCGCCATAAAGCTTAAATTTAAAAGGCAAAATACCTTATGTGGTCACAACCCAGAATATTTTTGGTCTGAACCGGGTTTTTTGCCTAATTTCTCCAGGAAAAAGGGAGAAAAGTCGTTTTGTTTTCTATCAAATTTTCCTTGTGCCTCAAGCGCGAGTTCAAAACTATTCCAAATTCGAGTCCGGGTAGTGATTGCGAATTTGTTCCGCTTCGGGACAATCGTCAGAAACTAGGGGTTCGCAGTTAGTTCTGGACACCGAAGCCAACTTCTGGGACACAGCTCCAATACTTTCGAGACGCACCATTTCTTCCCAGGAGCTGATTTCGTCTTCTTCGTCGGTTTCGTAGCGCAGCGTGACTAGATCCCCTTCAATATCTAGGATACGAGCGCGCTCTATCCAACGTTGCTGATCTCGAAGAAAAATAGAAACCTCACGACCATCACAACAGAGTTGATAGATTTTGCGCTGTAGCATTTGTCAGTTCTCCTGCGCAGTTTAACTTGCTTAAAATATGGCCTGTTTACCGTAACGTACTTTGGGTTTTACATCGGAAGGCACAGCCGTATGGACTGGCCATTTTCACGTTTTCCGAAACTTTGGTACCGATGGGAGTTACCAAACTTGATTTTACCACCAAATCTATCTAGTACGCCATTTATCCAGTTACAGGTTATGCAGCCAGTCGCATCCCTCGCCGGAGGCATTTGCCAGCATAGAGCGGAGGATTAGAACTTGACTCCCGTGATCGCGATTAACAGCGACAATAAAAACAGACTCTGCCTCAGAAATCTTGCTCTCTTCTGCCTCAATTTCCCCAGAAACCTCTTGTTTCGACCTTTGTTCGATCGCCCACTAACGCCTCTTGGCTCAATCTCAAATCTCAAAGCGAAAGCTCCAAAACGACACTCAAACAGCGACAATAAAAACAGACTCTGCCTCAGAAATCTCGCTCTCTTCTGCCTCAATTCCCCCAGAAACCTTTTGTTTCGACCTTTGTTCGATCGCCCACTAACGCCTCTTGGCTCAATCTCAAATCTCAAATCTCAAAGCGAAATCTCTAAAGCGACACTCAAACAGCGACAATAAAAACAGACTCTGCCTCAGAAATCTCCCTCTCTTGTGCCTCAATTCCCCCAGAAACCTCTTGTTTCGACGTTGGTTCTGGCCCGGAGTACCCTCTGTGAACTCAATCTAAAATCTAAAATCTAAAATCAACAGACCTGAGTGTGATAAAAATCACTGACAGCAGGCAGCGCCTAAATGTAGAAAATGGTGGCGGCCAACAACTAGCTTCAAAACGGGCAGCGGAACCTGTGGCGGTTAAGCTAAAAGAATTGCGGTTCCGTTCAAAACAAATTGGAGTAATTGCTCGTGGGTATTAAGGAGGCTAATTGATGGTGTACGCAGAAAATTGGTCGCAGCCGTCTATCTTAGAGCTAGCGCGATCGGGCAACTTTCAAGCCCTGAATTACTGGATTGACAGCTTGCTGCGGCCCGAAGGGATTTATGCCCGCGTCGAACAGGCTCAGGCCGGCTGCGTCCAAATCCTCGTAGAATTTCAGCGCGAATTTGCGCCAGATACTACATTACTAGGGAGCACTCTCCGGGAAGGCTTAGTCAAATTTATTTGCCACCAACTCTGGAGACTAAACTCGCCAGCAGTAGAAGGAGTGCGAATTCACGCGCGCTTGGCTGGAGAACCAGACATTCTCTGGAAACAGTCAGTGCGAATTGTCACTCCGGCAAACCGCGAGCGGCGACGTTACCGTTCCCTACCGGCCGTCGATTGGGTTAAATTTAAAACGTATCGTTCTCTGCTGCTAGTGGGCTCGGCACTTGCCTCATTTATTTTAGGGTGTTGGGTGAGCTACCACGAAGCTCTGACCCTGCGGTTAGTATCCCCAGTATCCGGGTACCAGCAAACTGCGGTAATGTCGGGACCGCCTCCAAAACGTGCGGATACGGTGCAAGCGGCCTTAGAAGTGGTACCAGTAGTAAAGCAAAAGCAAGTTGCTAATCCTTACGACCCAACAGTAACGCTGATGTTCGGAGGAAATGTGAATCTATCGGATGCGCTCGGAGCATCTGCTGCCAACGATCACCAATGGGCTTTCGCCAATATGGACGAGTTCCGGCAAGCAGATGTGGCGATGGTTAACCTAGAAAACTCCCTGACTCGCTCTACATTGGGGTCTGGCAAAAAACAATTAAATTTTAAAGCGAATCCAGAATCGGTGAAAGTATTAACAGCCGGAGGAGTGGATATTGTCAATCTGGCAAATAGCCGCGCTATGGATTACGAGGAACCGGGGCTGGTGGAGACGATGAATACTCTAGATAATAGTGGGATTCAACACCTGGGAGCCGGCAGAGATATTAAAGAAGCGAGGCGTCCAGATATTATTGAAGTTAAGGGTCAGCGGATTGCTTACCTCGGTTATTACGATGCCGAGCTTAACGTCGCTGACCAAGGGAAAGCGGGCACTAACCCCCGCCGTAACAATCGCGTGGCCGAGGATATTCGAGCTATTAGGGGTCAGGTAGACTGGATTATTGTTAATTACCACTGGGGAGTCGAATTGGCCGATTATCCGGGGGACTGGCAGATTGATTTGGCTCGGTTCACGATCGACCAAGGAGCGGATTTGGTAGTGGGACACCATCCCCAGGTACTGCAAGGTGCAGAAATTTACAAGGGCCGCCCGATAGTTTACTCGCTAGGGAATTTTATATTCGGCGGGAATGCTCGCAGGGATTACGATACCGCAGTCCTGAAAGTATCGCTTAAAGACAGGAATATGAAGGTAGAGTTTCTGCCTGTGGAGGTGAAAAAGTTTCAGCCGAAGGTCGTGAAGGGAGCGGCAGCCGATCGCATCCTCAAACGCGTCGAGCAAATTTCTAGTATTTTTGATCGACCGATGGGATATTCTGTAGTTCTCGATGCCTTAGTCCAGCCAGGATTAGCACCAAAAACTCCAAATTCTCCATTGCCAGGAGCAGCAAAGAGTGGTACTTACGGGCCCGGGCGGGGTTCCGGGGGAACCTCCGGTGAAAGCAATCAGCAAGGCCCCGGACAACCCAAACCAACTTTGATTTTGCCGGCTTTGCCGGCTGCGCCCCAACAGCCGGACAACTCCTCATTTTTCCCAAACGGGACAGGGCCTGCAATTGAATCAAACCCGCCTCCGAATCAAAATTTGCCGCCGCGCATCTACCCCACTCAACCTCAAAATCCCAGCGGGGAAGCAGATCCGTTTACGAAAGAGCCCTTCATCAAAGAACCGTTTATTTCGCCCCCTTCTCCCAGTCAAGGAGCAGTGCCGAGTCCCCAAAGCTATCTGCCCCCCAGTCGGGCTGTATCTTTTGAAGTCGCACTCAAACAGCAGTCGGCCTCCGCGATCGTTCCAGCTAACAGCAGCAAACGCTCCAAGCACCGGATCGCCCTGCCTCCTATAGCTGGGAGCATTGGTTAGTCGGTGGGGGTCGGAACAACGAGGAGGCAGGGGGAGGATAGGGGCGGTAATGGGTGAACATCAACATACCAGCGACAAATTATTAATGACTGATTTACTGACAACCAATGATCAATGACCTACTACCGATGACAAATGTGTTTGCGATCGCGCTCAAGCAAAAGCAGTACAAAACCTATATCCTCTCCGACGAAACCGCTAACTCTACTCTAGAAGTTGTGCCGGAACGGGGCGGTATTGCCACTAGCTGGCTGGTTGAAGGCAAAGAAATCTTCTATTTGGACGCGGAACGGTTCGCCAATCCCGATCTAACTGTACGTGGCGGGATTCCCATCCTGTTTCCCATCTGCAGCAATCTCCCCGACAATACTTACACCCACAAGGGAGTGGAGCGTCAGCTCAAACAGCACGGCTTTGCTCGAGACTTGCCTTGGACAATAGGCGAACAAGTTACGGAGGGTTGCGCCGCTCTTACGCTGATTCTCGACAGCAGCGACAAGACGCTGGCTGTTTATCCCTTTGATTTCCAACTAGCCTTCACTTATCAGATAAAAGGCAATTCTTTGGAAATTTTTCAGCGATACACGAATCTGTCTGACGAACCCATGCCGTTTTCTAGTGGTTTGCACCCCTACTTTTTGGCGACGGACAAATCTAAGCTGCGCTTTGAGATTCCGGGGATGCAGTATAGAGATCAGAACACCCATGAAAAGGGTTACTTCACTGGGGTTTTTGACCCGACGCTGGATGAAATTGATGTTTCCTTTGACGAGCTCACTGGTCTTGCTGCTACTGTCACTGACGCGGCTTGCGGCTTGCGGCTCACCCTCAGTTACAACTCCAGCTATGGGAAGTTGGTTTTCTGGATGGTGAAGGGCAAGGATTTTTACTGTTTGGAACCTTGGACTGCTCCTCGAAATGCCCTCAACACTGGCGAACACTTGATTTATTTGCAGCCGGGAGCGACTTGCGAGATGCTGGTTCGCATGACTGCAAATTTTATTTAAAAAACACTTGCTATTTCAAATGAGGGGTGCTACTATTAGAAATTGTGTGCGGTAACAATGTTTTCGCGGGTCGCTAGCTCAGCGGTAGAGCATTCGGCTTTTAACCGATTGGTCTCGGGTTCAAATCCCGGGCGACCCATAAAAAATTTGTGAGTTAAAAATTTTGAGTTTTGAGTGGAATGCTCGGAACTCAAAATTTTGTTTTTTGAACTTTTAAGTAAATCTGGAAAGATAGTGCGCGATCGGTGGCAAATTGTCTTAATATTATCGTAAGAATTGAACTTGTCCAAAATCCACTGCCCAGAAATCACAAATAACTAGGAGGAATATCTATGGCGCTTGTACCTATGCGACTGCTGCTCGACCACGCGGCTGAAAACGGTTACGGCCTACCGGCTTACAACGTCAACAACATGGAGCAAATCCAAGCGATCATGCGCGCTGCTGACGAAACCAACAGCCCCGTGATCCTGCAAGCTTCTCGCGGCGCTCGCTCCTACGCTGGGGAAAATTTCCTGCGCCATTTGATTTTGGCGGCAGTTGAAACCTATCCTCACATTCCCATTACCATGCACCAAGACCACGGCAATGCCCCCGGCACTTGCTATTCTGCCATGCGCCAAGGTTTCACCAGCGTGATGATGGACGGTTCTCTGGAAGCGGATGCTAAGACTCCCGCCAGCTACGAGTACAATGTTCAAGTTACTCGCGATGTGGTGAATGTTGCTCATTCGATCGGCGTTAGCGTTGAAGGCGAACTGGGTTGTTTGGGTTCTCTGGAAACAGGGATGGGCGAAGCAGAAGATGGCCACGGCTTTGAAGGTGCGCTTTCTCACGATCAGTTGCTCACAGATCCCGAAGAAGCTGTTAATTTTGTTGAGCAAACCGGCGTTGATGCTCTCGCAGTGGCGATTGGCACTTCCCACGGCGCTTACAAATTCACCCGCAAGCCGACTGGCGAAATTTTGGCAATCAGCCGCATTGAAGAAATTCACCGCCGCTTGCCGAATACTCACTTGGTAATGCACGGTTCTTCTTCTGTACCCCAAGAATTGCTGGAAATTATCAACAGCAACGGCGGTAAAATCCGCGAAACCTACGGCGTACCTGTGGAAGAAATCCAAAAGGGCATCAAGTGCGGCGTTCGCAAGATCAATATCGATACTGACAACCGTTTGGCGATTACCGCTGCGGTGCGCGAAGCTTTGTTTGCCAAGCCCGATGAGTTTGACCCCCGCCACTTCTTGAAGCCGTCGATCAAGTATATGCAGAAGGTTTGTAGCGATCGTTATAACTCTTTCGGTTGCGCTGGTAACGGTACCAAGATTAAGCAAGTGTCTTTGGACGATTTTGCAGCTAAGTATGCTAAGGGCGAATTGAGCTCTTCTGCTAAGAAGACTGTAGCTGTTTAAGAATTTTAGGTTTTAGATTTTAGATTTGTCTGAGGTCTAAAGTGAGGATGGCCGGGTAGCTTTGAAGTTGCCCGGTTTTTGTTTTTGGACACAAATCAATAGAAGTGATATTGAAAAGTGCGATCGCTATAGCAGTATCCCTATTTTTGCTTACAATGAAGCTAATCTTCGTGGGAAATTCAACGGTTTGAATCAAAGGTGAACGAATGGCAAAGGTTATTGCAGTTACAGAAGCTATTAAAAGCCTGGCTGAGGCTGAATCAAGGTTGAATTTGAGCCGAAATGAGGATGAGGCTTTTTTTACAGAGTGGCAAACCCAATTGCCAAGTCTCAGCGATTCTGAACAGACTGCTTTGGATACGCTACGACGTAGATTGCTATATCATAGGGCAGATGGAGAATTGTTAGAAGGGGCAGTGACTTTGCTGGTGGCATCACCTTTGTTAGAACTGGCGGGATTCTACGATCCACCTTTCAAGATGAAGGCTGAAGCTGCTATCGAAATTGCGATCGATGATGGGGAAGAAACCCTGCGGGGACGAATTGATATCTTGATTTTGCAGAATCAGCTTTGGGTAATGGTTTTGGAGTGTAAAAAGACTACGATTTCGACGCGATCGGCGTTACCCCAAGCATTAGCATACATGATGGCAAATCCTGATTTGGATAAACCGAAATTTGGTATGTTGACCAATGGCGATGATGTGTTGTTTGTGAAACTCAAGGCTCAACCTACACCCGAATACGGCTTATCGCGGGCATTTTCGATTTATACTGTGCGAAGTGAATTGCGATCGGCTTTTCAGGTATTGAAGCATTTAGGCCAAGGCATCACTGCCATCTAAGTTACGGTGAAGGGCGCACAACACGAATCAGTTTACCTTGCAAAGATTCTTCTGCTGTAATAGCCGCGTTGATTCGGTTAGCCAGTGCTTCCCAATTGCGATCGTTCGTACAGGCGATAATGCCAGCATGAAGGGGCTGTATGCGGTGCAGTCGAAAGAAATCTTTACGGTTTTCGGTAATGACGGCACGTTTTTCGCTAGTAGCAAAAGCTAAAACATCCGGGTCAGGAATTTTCTGATTGACTCTGCCTGCTTCTTGAACAGTGAAAACATCCTGTCCTAAAGCTCTCAGTAATTCTACAACAGGATAGGGGTATTGCTCATCGGCATAGAGACGTGCCATCTGCTACAAATCCTCGTCCATCACTTCATTGTTTTCCCGAATTTCTGTTTCTATTTCATCGGGGAAGGCTTCAGCATAAGCCCAAGCGTTAGCAATATTAGTAGCAGACAGTAATCGATAGCTTGTGAGTAACTCGGCTTCGCTATAGCCAATGCGACGAGCTTCTACAAGTCCCCAAACGGTGATGCGAGTTCCAGCAATGCAGGCACTCCCGCCACAAACATCAGGCGTTTTTTCAATACCGCGCCAAGGAGTGATTTTGCCTTGAGATAGGAGTTGAACGACTTGAGCTTTTTCGTCGTCAGAGAGTGCCAGCAGTTGAGGCTCTAATTCTTTTAGCGTCATGGCAAACAATGGAATTGCGACTACCGATCATTCTATCGAACCGATCGCCCTATTTACGCGATCGCCCATTGCCACTCCTAGTAATTTGGGTGAAGCAGGACAATGTAAGCAATGGTTGTATCAATTACACCGCCTGGGCGATCGCATATTGCCTCAGTACAGGTGAAATCGTGTAAAAATTTGCTTGTTGTTCAATCAAGCAGCGTCGCGATAGAGATTGCAGGGCATTTAGCAAATCTGAAGCCGAAATTCTGTCATTTTCTAGCAATTTTGCCCGGTTGATTGGCTGGCTTGCTTTCGCTAACAAGGAGATTACTTGTTTTTCTAGTTCCGATAGGCGATCGAACTGCTGCTGTAAAACATCTTTCAAATCTTCGGGCAACAATATGGTATCATTTGGTAATAACTCTGTCAGGCCTCCTCCTAAGTCTTGAATCAGATTCGCCACGCTTTTTAACCATAGGGGTTTGCCTTGGTAGCGATGAATGAGTGTTTCACTGTTGTCGCTTTCTTCTAACCCATAATCTCTCAGTATTTCCCGTCCGGCGGCGATCTCTAAACCTTTGACTTGTAAGGTGTGAATAGAAGTATTTTGGTTTTTAACTTGAGTCACTTCTCTCGGTTGTTCCCAACCAATTAACATCAAGCAGCTTTGATGGGATAATTTTTCTATTTGTTTGAATAAAGAGCGATATTCTTCGGATTGTGGTTTATATTTTCCTGCCAATTCGCCGCTACAAAAAAGGTTGTGAACGTCATCTAAGACGATTAAACAGCGATGGTTTTGCAAATACTTAATCAGCGGTAAGCGTTTTTGGTTTGTTGGGGATAAATCTGGTTTTTCGGAATTGGAAAAAAGCTGTATTAGGTTAGATTGAAATTTGTCTATACTGGGGAATTCGTCTAGCGTGTACCAAACTGCGTACTCAAACTCGTCTTTGATTTGTTGTACGAGTTGCACTGCTAAGGTGGTTTTGCCGATACCGCTGATGCCGGTGATGGTGATGAGGCGGCACTGTTGTTGTAAAATCCAGGTGGTGAGGGTGTGGAGTTCGAGAGTGCGATCGAAGAAATCACCCAACTCTGGCATTTCGCTTAAATCTTGATGTAGAGTTTTGGTTTGTTTTGGGTTAGCTGTTTCCTGATTTGGTGGGTGTGAGTTTGGGATATTTGGTGGGTGTCTTCCTTCTGCACAGATGTTGAAAATACTGCTCACGTTGTTTGCAAAGTTTAAAGCATTAGAGTTTTGCAACCTCTCCATTGTGGAGCGAAAATTTGTTTTACTGACATCTTCCCCTAACTCCTCTGAAAGTATCTGCCATAATTCCGAGCCGATTTCCCTGATGCGACTTTCAGAACAGTCAAAGTCTTTCGCTATTTCTTTGTATGTCTCGCGTTGTAGAGTTCCCCGCAGTACCGCTGCTTGTAAATCGTCAAGGTGCTGACCTGTTTTCTCGAAAACTATGCGATCGGCGACATTTAACATTTCTTTAAGATTCATCTGGCAGGGAGATGCGAGAGTTTTGTGTATTGTAGCTCACAACTGCCAACATTTTCGTACATTGTCGTACATTGTTATACAAACTTAGCTTAAAGTTAAAGTAAAAGCGAGGGAAAATTGGCGGCATAATAGAACATTATTGGGCTAGACAAACCTTTAATTTATTAAGGATAATAGGACAAGTATTAAAAGGATAAATTGATTTATGAATTGGGAAGATTTTGCCAGTCAAGTCGGTGACGAAGTTGTAGAAAATGTTGTTGAAAAAACTATGGGCATTGATGGAAATACAGTTAAAACAGTCAAAGCGGTTGCAGAAACTGGTGCTGCGGTAGGTGCGGCTGCCAGTGCTGCAACAGGGTTGACTGTTGCAGCAACTTCAGGAGCAGGAATTACTTCGGGTCTAGCTGCGGCAGGTGGTGTGGTTGGTGGTGGTATGGCGGCGGCTCCTGCGGTATTAGCAGCAGGCCCTGCTTATCTGGGGGCAAAAATAATGAATGAAACTTTGTTCAAAGAGCAATCGAACTTGTCTGAGGAAGAGAATGATGCTCGTGCAGCGGCAAGAACAGCTACAAACATTGGGGCTGCTGCTGGTCTAGTTGGTGCTGGTGCTGTAACGGTAGCTGGCGGTGCCTCTGGTGCTGCAATTATGGGCACCCTTGCGGGTATCGGTGGCGTTGTCGGGGGAGGCGCAATTGCTGGTACTGCCATAGTTGCTGCTGCACCTGTTGCTGCGGCGGCTGCTGTTGGATACGCAATATATAAACTGTTTGGAGGTAAAGGGTAAAGATAGTTAGTTCAGTTTGACTTTGAAGGTCTAATTAATCTGAAGTTTAGCTCAGGACTTAATTATTATGGATGAGATAGTCAATAAGTTAGCTGGTCTAGGAGTTGCTGGTTTAGTCTTAGTTGGGCTTGTTGCAACCTCTTCTTATGCAGGAGCCGTAGCAATTACAACTTCGTTAGCTTTTTTAGGTGGTCCTTTTGGCATGATTGGGGGCGCAGTTGCTCTCACCTTGATTGCAGGCGTTTCAAGCATGATTGCAAAGGTTGGGGTTGAGACTCTAGCAAAGGCTGTAGTTCAAAAGCTTAAGGAGAGTGGCAGATCGGAGAGTTCTATCATTCAAGAAATCAATAATTTTCCAATGATTACTCAAGGTCTACGTTCCCAACTACGTGAATATGTCCGCCTAGTATAAAAGGAATAAGTGTGATTGCTGCTCTCCATTAGTGCGCTCACCCTTCCTTGTAGCTTAGGTTAACCCAAGGAAACCCAACCTCTTTTGGCACTCACAATCTTATCCATTTCTACAATAACAATGTGATGATTGCACGGATGGCGATCGCCCCAGCAAAAAAATGGCGATCGCGGCAACAATCCTTAAGTTGACACCAATGGGCACTGCGGTGTTCTAATGCCGGACACGGCAGTGCCGTTTCCCTACCACAGAATAAATGGTTTTATTACCAAATTCCACAAAACATCTATAATGCAAAAAATTGCTACAAAATCGAACTTAAAACCACCTCATTAGCAGCAATCCAATCATAAATATCCTGCAAAGCCGCTTCCGGCCCAATAACAGGCCGCCATCCTGTCTTCTCCATCACCCTAGAAGAATCAGTAATAAAAATCGGAATATCCCCGGCGCGTTCTTCCAAAACAGGATGAATCGGAATCGATTTACCCGTAATCTTTTGGCACAAATCAGTTGTCTCAACCAAAGAAAGACTGTTGCTAAAACCGCCGCCAACATTAAAAACTTCGCCGTCAAATTCAGCAAAATGTTCTAACTGATAATTAACTAACCTCAACAAATCTTCAACGTGCAGTAAATCCCTAACTTGCTTCCCGCTGCCGCCAAAACCGATATAATTCAGCGACTTTTGAAAATAGTGAGCCGCTACCCACAAACCGCAAACTCCCTGATCCACTTTACCCATTTGCCAAGCACCAGTAATTAACCCGCAACGGTTAATAATTGCCGGCACATTGTATGCTTCTCTGTATTCCTCAATCAGTAATTCCGAAGCTAATTTAGTTGCTCCGTAAAGCGAACGGTGTCCTTTTAAAGGGAAGTCTTCTGATATGCCCAACTCGGATATACCGGGTAAAGTTTGCTCAGGGGCGATCGCAAATCTATTCGGCAACTCTAACAGCTTAACAGATTTGACACTGGCGATCGGGTACACCCGACTCGTAGACAAAAACAGCAAACTCGCACCCGTTTGTCTCGCCAACTCCAAAACATTCACAGTACCCAGTAAATTCGTCTGCAAAACGTACTGAGGCGAACTAAAACCAGCCAGCACAGAAGGCTCCGCAGCACAATCTATAATGCAGTCAGCATTCAGTGCAACTGGATCTAAATCCGCCGCTGTACGAATATCCCCGTAAACAAACTGAATCCCGCAACTTTTAAGCCGAGGCAGATTCAATTCTGAACCCCGGCGACGCAGGTTATCTAAACAAATTATTTGCCCTTCCGGGTGCAGTTTTTTCAGGCCAATTGCCAAACAACTGCCGATGAAACCCGCCCCGCCCACAATTAAAATTCTCTCAGGCATTCACTTTTAACTTTGCTATCTTTCTAGTCCGGTGGTAGTCGCCGCGAGAGAGATGTTTTTCGAGCCAGACATACAAGACAATAAACAAATACCGACTCCCCATCTCTTTTATTTTTAGTTTAGAAATGCCGGCAGTCCGATTGTACCATCTCAAAGGAATCACCGTATAGGAAAAACCCCGGACAATTGCTTTTAAAGGCAGTTCCACTGTCAAATTAAAATGATGGCTCAAAATCGGTTGCACGCCTTCAATCACTTCTCGGCGGTAGAGTTTAAAAGCATTGGTGACATCGCTGTACCGCAAGCCGAAAATACCTTTGACAAACCAGTTTGCTAAGCGGTTAATTGCTAACTTGTGAATTGGATAATCAACTATAAAGCCACCTTTGATAAAGCGGGAACCGAAAACGCAATCATATCCTTCTTGCAGCTTGCGGTATCCTGCTACCAAATCTATCGGATCGTCGGAAGCATCCGCCATCACAATTGCTGCTGCATCTCCGTCAAATTCCGCCAAACCCCGGCGCACGGCAAATCCGAAACCATTCGGAGGTTGATTGTTGATGTATCTAACTGTGGGAAAAGTCTCTGACAACTCCTGGCAAATATCAATAGTTCGATCGACACTGTTGTCATTCACAATCAAAATTTCGTGCGGAATGCCTTCTAAATCGAGCGTCTGGGCGATCGCCCGCACAGTACCGTACAAACAGCCCTCCTCATTGTGGGCTGGTATAATCACCGAAATTTTCACTCCTCATCCTCCGCGCAACTGGACAAACTGGTTGTCAACAGGATTATACACCCAAGCTTTAATTTCGGTTTTGGCGATCGGCAAATCATTAGCCGACAAATGGACAGCCCACCTCGCATTGTTGTATAACTCAGATTTTAAACTCTTAGCTATGTCGGGACTGTCTGAGTTGACATAAGCGTTAGCAAAAAAAGATTGTTTATCCCCTACAGATAGCAGTACAATATTAGGCTGTTTCAAATTTTCTGGCAAAACCGCCCAACCAGCAGCCTTGACAGCATCATTTTTCTTAACCTTCAAGGATTTATCGCTGGTTTGAGGTTGATCTAAATAGCCGTAAACTTTCTCAGTATTAGAAATAAACTCTACATTTTTCGCGAACTTGAGCCAACCTATTTTGTCGATAATTGCAGCGCCTTCTCTCACTAGCCAAGTTTTTTTGCTCAGCACCCTCAAACAGCTTTCCGGCGAATTTTTGAAAAAAGTCGAAGGTTCCAGATAGTTAATTAACTGCAAACAATCTTGAGCGCCTTGTTTGTAAAGAAGTGCCGAGCGAGATTGGCCGATCGCCTGCTGAGAGTTTACAATAATTGTAGCAATTAATAGCCCTGCAACTACGCGATAAATGAATTTATAATTACCTTTTAACGTGGCTTTGGTTTCTTGATAATTACCTCTGACAAACAATTGCCCTAGCTGAACCAAAGCAATTAACAGCAAAATCGAATTAGTCGTATATCTCGACGATTCGATCGCGTGAATTGCCCCAAATTCGGCCCTCCCAGCCGTAATAAACAAAGCCGACAAAACCGAAAACAAACCTATTGACAGCCAAGGCAAAGCCTGATACAGCAATCCCAAATGAGTTGTGGGATGGGCATCTTGCCCGTCTCCGCCCACTCCCAAATCAGTTGATAAAATCTTCTTCGCAAAATGCCATACAAAAAATACAAAACTAGCAAATATTACCAATCCCACCAATGCCGAAATTCCAGGTAATCTAACAATTGGCGAACCCAGCAAACTTAAAAAGTAATCAATAAGCACAAGCGGCTTATTCAACAATGAAATAATATTTGCTTTCCGACTAGGATGATAATCAATTGAGTAAATAGCACAAGTTGCCACAAATAGCAGCATCCAGGCGATCGCTCTTTTTCGTTTCTGCGCTGTATTTCCCTCCAAAGCCACCACAGCCGGAATCGCAGCCAACCAAGACAGCAAGCCTTGAGCGAGCGAAAAACTCGCAACAAAGCAGAATACAGCAGCAATAGAGATTCTAATATTAGGTACTAATTTGTGAGGTGAAACCAGCGCATAAACCGCAGCTACAAAACACAAGTTTACGAAAAACCAAGCTAATTGAAATCCCCAAAGCCAGTTTTCGTGCTGAACTAGAGAGAAAACCAAAATACAAGTTAAAATATTAGCTAAATGCCACAAATCATCCGCGACATTCTTAACTTGCATTGAGGATAACTTGTACATAGCGATAAAAGTTATCGCAGCCAAACCTATGCCGAGACACAACTGATAATTAATATTCCATCGGGAAGCAAAAGCCAGCACCGCAATAATTATTTTAGGGAAAAGTATGCGGTGGTTGCTGTGCAAAGCCCAAAAATCGTTAAAAGTTACATTTCCCGCAGCTATTTTTTCAAAAAGACTCGCTAACCTCCACTCGTCATCAACGGGAACGTTAACGCTAAAATTCGCTACAAATCCGATTAACAGGACAACAGGAATTAGGTATAAAGTAAATAAGATGATTTTTTTCATGAAAGTGCGATCGCACTGATTGCCCTCACCATTTTATATCAAACCCGGTTAAATAATTTTTATCAAGTTTGTAGTGAAGACTTTACTCCTCATAGTTTGGGCCGATCGGGACTTGCATTCCTTACTATAAACAAGTTGAAAAACATAACACCTATAAACCCGGTTTCTTCAAGAAACCGGGTTTCCGAACAGCCTAAAAGTCTCGCGTTCAATTCGGTTAACCGAATTACTTAACAGTCTTGAACGTATCCAGTTTCCCAGTAAATCGGTTGATAAACATCTGCAAAACAGTCCGCTTGCCGATATTGATATTAGAACTCACGGACATTCCCGACTGCAAGTTAACCTCCACTTGATTGGGCTTACCCTTGTTCAAAACAAACTTTTGATTCTTGAGCTTAATTTTGGTTTTGAAAGCGTAGTATTTCCGCAGTTCGGTAGGAGGCTCAGCATCGCTGCTAATCTCTTTCACTTCACCCTCAGCAGTACCAAACTCCATAGCCGGGAAAGCTTCTACATTCACTTCCACAGGAACGCATTGGTATTTTGTCAAACCCAGTTTCTCTCTGTTAATTTCCTTCTCTGGACAAACGCAACTTTTACCTTTTTCGCAGTCAACCTTTTCTCCGTCTAATTGTTTGCCGTGATACGGCTCCAATTTTTCCCGCTTCTGTCTCAAAGCATCCAATACCAGAGCCACATTGCTGTTTTCTAGGTAAACAACTGCTTCCAGACCGTTTTCGTCATCCAAAACCTTGAGTAGCTTCTCTGTTTGCTGGGCTTCGTAATAAGCTTCTTCGCAGCGTTTTGGGCGCGGTTCACCCGGTTTGATCACTGAGTTAATAATGGATTGGCAGATAGGATCTTTAGCCATATCCAACTTAGATTTCTCCTTCGTAGAAGGCTTTAAATCAAAGATTACCCCCGATACAGGAGACTTCAAAATTTGAGTGTCGCGGTTTTGTTGAGCCTTTTCTAGCTGACCGTTCACCTCGGACAACTTTTTCAGGTTTTCCACTTTGAAGCGGCTTAGCTGAGAATCACTGCTGGCAATTTGTTTCTGGTTTTCAGCAATTTTGGTATAAAGTTCTTTCGCCCAGGAATCCTTGGTGTTTTTCAACTGTTCTTCGGCGCGGCTGATGGACTCCTGAATGCGTGCTTGCTCTCCTTGCTGACGCTGTATTTCAGCAGTAATTTTTTGGATATCACCTTGACGCGCGTTAATTTCGCCTCGGCGCGTATTTATTTCACCTAGGCGCGTGTTAATTTCGCCTTTGCGAGAGTTGATTTCACCTTCGCGCTGCTTGATTTGATCTTGCTGTTTGAGAACGTCGCTTTGGCCTCTGAAAACATCTTGTTCCTGTTTTTCTTTTTGCAGTTCAGCGATGGCTCCTTCGTCTACCAGGGGGCCTAGTCTGCCTAGAATGTTTTGATTCGACTTCAATACTTGTTGAGATTTCGCTAACTGTTCTTGGGCTAAATCTTTCTGGGCTTCCGCCGATTTTACTTGCTCTTTCGATGAAGTTAACTGCTGCTGGGCATAATTTAATTGGTTTTGGGCAAAACCCAATTGTTGCTGTGCTACGGTCATTTGATCGCCTGCTGCTTTCTCAGCATCCTCAGCTTGCTTGAGTTGTTTTTCCAACTCCTGAACTTGCCCTTGGGCTGCGGCTACGCGAGACAGAAACTCCGATCGATAATTAACATAAAGTCCTTGCTGGGCTGCATCAAAATTTCCGCTAGCTCCCCGATTGAGGTACAGTTCGTCAATCAAAGCTTGCAGCACTTGGTTTTGTGCCGTGAGGCTCTGTCTATCCTTGATTGTTGATTCTAGGTTAGAAGGAATAGCGCCTTGAATTTTGCCGTTGACAACATCTTCGTAAAATTTATTTTCCTTTTCCAGAGCTTCTTTAGTTTTCTGTATCGATGTTAAATCGGCACTGGGTGCAAGGGGGTTGAAAGTGAGCAGAGGCTGGTTTTTTTCCACACGATCGCCATTTTCAACGTGAAGTCTCACCACAGCGCCCGTAGCAGGTGCTTGGATGTCTCTAGCACCATCTTTGAGTTCTAATTGGCCCACAGCGGGGACAGCTTGCTCTACGCTAGCAAAATAGGCCCAAACTACAGCAGAAGTGGTCATCAGCATGATCATCCACAAAAACAAGTGCGACCAAATCGCTGGTTTTTCGAGAATGATTGGTTGCTCAGAAAGTATTACCGATTTCATAGCCATTTGTTACTTCTCAATTGTTAGTTGTTCGTTGTGAGTTTTTAGATATCAAGTATTCGATGACTCTTGTTGTTGGAAGAGGCAATAGTAACGTCCTTTAAGAGCCATTAATTCTTTATGAGTTCCCCGCTCGACTACAGAGCCTTGATCCATCATAATAATTATGTCGGCGTTTTGGATTGTAGTCAGGCGGTGAGTAATGAAAAACACCGTGCGGCCGGCGAAAGCTTCTGCTAAGTTATTGCAAACTTGGCGTTCGGAATGGTAGTCGAGGGCGCTTGTAGCTTCGTCCAAAATCAGCAGTTTCGGGTTTTGCAAAATCGTGCGGGCGATCGCCAAACGCTGCCTTTGACCCCCAGAAAGCGACGAACCCCGTTCTCCCACCACCGTATTGTACCCAGCGGGCAAACCCATAATAAAATCGTGAGCTACCGCTAATTTCGCAGCTCGCACAATCTCATCCGTACTCGCATCGGGATTGCTCAGAGCAATATTTTCTTGGACAGTACAGTTAAAGAGCAAAGTATCTTGCAGTACCACTCCTAGTTGGCTACGGAGCGAATATAACTCCACCTTGGCAATGTCGTAACCGTCAATAAAAATCCGGCCCGACAGCGGCGGATAAAGACGCTGTAACAGCTTCATCGCCGTACTTTTACCGGAACCGCTTCCCCCCACAATTCCCACAAAACTGCCAGCGGGAAATTCCAAATTCACATTCGCCAGTTGCAGTGGCCCGCTTTCGAGGAATCGGAAGGAAACCTCCTCATAAGTAACCTGCCCTTGAATTGCCGGCAGCGGGATATTGCTGCGGTCTTCATCGCTAGTTTCCGTCGGCTTATCGACGATATCCTTGAGCATATCGATCGACATCGAGACTTCTTGGAAACTCTGCCACACGCTGACAAAACGCAGCAGCGAACCAGTCACGTTCCCGGAAATAATTCGGAAAGCAATCAACTGACCCAAAGTAATTTGATTTCCCAGTACCAAATAAGCTCCCACCCACAACTGAGCTAAGTTACCCACCTGGTTTAAAAAGCTGCTAACCGTACCAGCCGTAGTTCCCGTGATAATTGTTTTAAAACTGGCTGTAATGTATTTTGCGTAGCGGCTCGACCATTCCCAGCGGGATTTCAATTCAATATTTTGAGCCTTAACAGTTTGAATCCCGCTGACTACTTCCACTAGATAAGATTGAGAGTCAGCAAAACGCATATTTCTCTGTTTGATCAGGCGCAGCACCAGCGGATTGATTAGAACAATCATCAGCGCCAGTATCGGTACCACTGCCAAAGATACAAACGTTAGCTGAATGCTGTAAGAGATCATAACGGCGACGTAAACCACCGAAAATACAGCATCGAGAACCACTGTCAGAGCTGTACTCGTCATGAATTCCCGAATGTGGCCCATCATGCTGAATTTGTAGACCAGATCTCCCACACGCCTATTGTCAAAGTAATTCTGGGGCAGCCGGAGCAAGTGGTCGATTACCTCCGCACTCAATTTGACATCAATGCGGTTTGAGGTGTCTATAAACAAAAAGGTACGCAAACCGTTGAGTAGTCCTTCAAACAGGGCAACACCTAACAGAAATGCCCCCAAAATATCCAAGGTGTCAATGCTGCGCTGACCTAAGACTTTATCAATAATTACTTGGCTGATTAATGGGTTGGCAAGACCAAATAACTGTACAAAAAACGAAGCAAGCAACACCTCAAAAAACACTGTCTTGTGTTCCATCAGTGCCGGCACAAACCACCAGAAGCTGAACTGCTCTTTTTGTTCGACTTGCGGAGCTTGCAGCAGCAGGACTTCTCCCTGTTCGCCCCAGACTTCTTTAAACTGAGGTATCCGCTTCCGCATCAGCCCCTGTTCGGGCGTGGCCATCACCAATTCTTGCTCGGTGATGCTGTAAATAATGGCAAAGCTATCTTGCCATTTAATCATTACGGGGGCTTTGATGCGGTTGATGGCATCGGCTGGCACTTGCGCCAATTGAGGCGTGAGGCCGATGCTTTGGGCGATCGCCCCGCAGGCCTGGATATTGATAGAACCAGCGGTTTTTAACTGATTTTCTAGAACTTTGCGGATGATATCTCGGCGAAATTTGAGGCCGAAATACTTGCTCAGCATTTGGAAGCAAGCTAGCGGGCTGTCTATTTGCCCTTTGGCGCGGAAAACTGGGTATTTCGCCGCATCCTTTGGTTGGTCGGTTTTGGGTTCTGGGGGACGGTCTGGGCCCGGTAGAATCTCGATCAATTTTCCGCCGATCGGCGTGGGCCCTGGGCCTACTATATCTGGCGTGGGATTTAATGGGTCTGTTTCTTGAGGTTCTGGGGGTTCCCGGAAGCCGACCAATCGGGCGCCGAGGCGACCTTCTACTTTTAAGGATTTGGCTGCGTTTTCCACAGAGAAGCGGCTGCCGGTGGGAAAGTCGCCCAAGACGCCGCTGCTGACGAGCCAAACTCGATCAGCATCTAGCTCTTGGGCGAGGTCTTGAGTTTTTTTGTTGCCGTTTGGTACGTTGACAACTGTCGCGTCTTGCCAAGCTTGCAGGGTGAGTTCTTTGAGATTGGAAGTGCCGTCCGCTTGGCGCTGCAATTCCAGGCTCAATAGTTCAAACACTTCGCTCAAGGAACAATGTTCGCGAAAGGCTTCTCCAAAGGTCGGCTGTTTTTCCACTACGCTCAGGAAATCTTCGGCAGGTATGACGATCGCGATCACATCTGTAGAGGCGATCGCGGTTTCACAGGGTACTCCCCTGAGCAAGCCAGCCCAGCCGAGAATTTGCTTTGACTGCACCAAGCACAAACTTACGTGTCGCTGCGAGCGCTGGTCAAAGCCCAGCAGCCGAGCCTGGCCTTGATAGATAATTGCCACCTGAGTCGGCATTTTTTCCCGTTCAAACAGCGGTTGCCCAGTGCGGTAGCCGAGGAGTTGGCATTTCGCCACCAAGGCTGTGAGAGCCGTCTCTGAGAGCCGGTCAAAGGGAGCTGTTTTAGCTAAGAAATCCTGAATTTGGGAGAGAGAAACAGCGGAAGAAGTCATCCGATTTTAGATTTTAGATTTTAGATTTTAGAATTGAATCCACAGATGAATCCGGAGGCGTTTTGTCTGGATGCTACGCTTTTTTAAGTCTCCACGGGTAAATCCGGGGGCCCCAGAGCCAAATTGCTTTCGGTCATGATATTGAAGACACGGAAGAGAGGGGCTGTAGCGGGCCTATTTGCGATATCTGTTCGGCGAGCCAGCTTTCAAAGAGTTCGTTAATCAAGTGCAGCCGCATCGATTCATCGAGCTGGGCCGGCATGAACTTTTCTAGTCGAATAATTACCATCCATTCTGCCAGAGGACGCGGCGTCCAGAGCTGATTAGGCTGGCTGACGGACAAAAGTTTGCTGATTGCCGGGTGGGGCTGGCTGAGGGGTACTGGGCCCAACAAGCCACCGGACTTGGACTCCGGCCCTTCGGAAAAGTCGCGGGCCACTTCTGCAAAGGTTTGTTCCCCTTCGAGGATGCGAAAGTAAAGTTCGTTTGCCAGTGCTGGATTTTTGGTGCGTACCAGGGAATAGACTACGTGGTCTAGGCTGGCTTTGCGGGTTAAAAAATAATTATCTACTTTAGGTCTCCAAGTGGCTTGCTTAAATTTTTCGATCAGCAAGGGCCGGACGGCCATCTCTTGAAGTTCTTCTTCCGTCATGTTTTGGCCGCGCAGCCAAGCTTCTTTGGCTTCGGGGGCTGTCAGTTGGTGTTGTGCCAGAAAGTTCTCGACGGCGGATTGGCGTTCTTCGTCGCTGCAACTATAGGATGCGATCGCTTGGTCTACTATTACACCGCGCAAGAATTGCGGCATTAACTGGTACCGCTTCAGGAGCGATGGCATATCCTGAGCTTGCAGTAATTTATCGCCTATTTGAAAAAGTCCTGTCATTTTTTTATCTCCAACTGACTTGCGCTTCCCCTTTTAATTTAGCTGTGGCAGGAAAAGAGCGACAACCACTAACCCCTCGATTCCCCGATGATAGCAGACCGTCTGTGGGCTAGCGCTATTGCTGTCTATTTCTTGACGCTCTGCCTAGCGAGGGGTTCCCCGTGGGTCTCATAATGGTAGCGGGATGCGAGAGTGGGAGAGTGGGAAAATCTTTACTTCTGCCATCTTCCTTCTTCCCTCAACATCCATCCGTTAAATCCCGTACACTCCTTAGTTGCTGAACTTCCTTCTTCCTTCACTCTCGGAATAGTCTTTCAAAGAGTGTTCCCAGTTGGGTCGAGCAAGCGCGACTGTCGAGATATTTGGGGTTTGCCGCCATTTTTTGGTGGATTTGATCGCGGTAGTGCCGGCGCAGTTCTGGGTTGGTTCCCAGTGCTATGCTGAACTCTAAATAAGAGTTCTCGCTGTTTGCTACCAGTTCCGGAAGTAGCAGTTCTTCGAGCACGGCGGCTGATTGTCGCGATCGAGTTGTTTGCCCTTTTCTTACCACTACAGGCAACCCCACCAACAGGGGTTCTGCTAAGGAGCAGGCACTGCTGTATGGATAGGAGTCTAAATATATATCAGCCAATTCCAGACATTTTATGCAATCTGCGCGAGATGGCAGTGCTTTAATCACCACTAAGCGCTTTTTGTCAATATCGTATTGGGCAAAAAGCGATCGAATTTGGTTGTAAAAAGGCACCGTCGGATAGTTTTTTGAGCGGGAACTAAAGGGATACAAAACTAAAATAGAATTTGGTACCGCCGCAATAATTTTTGCCCAAGTTTCTGTCAATTCTGGGATAATTGTAAAAGCTTGAGCGCCGGACATGAACACTACAGATTCGTCTGTAGCTCCCCAACTGCTGCGAGTCGGTTCAACTGTGGCAGGTGCTGATCCTACAGTATAGCTTAAACAAACTCCCGAACCTTTTAAAGTAATTAATTTTTCGCGATACTCTGCTGCTGCACCTGCGGGCAATGTCAAATCTCCAGCAAGGAAATAATCGATATTTCGGGTGCCGGTGGTTGCGGGGGTTGATGCACCGCTAGCTATTTGCACTCGCGCTAGTCGATGCAGGCACAGCAGCGCACTTGGTTGAGAAGTGTCGGTAGTATTGGTGCAGATTAGCAGAATATCTAAATCGTGCGATCGCATTTCTCGGACTTGCTGGGGCAAATCTTCTGACAGTTGCACCAGTTTGTCGGCGCAATTTTCGCAATATTTCCTCAGTCGTTCGTCTTGTACCTGGAAATAGTACACGATAATTTCAAATTTGTTTCTGTCTAAATATTCAAAAGTGGGAATTGCAACACGAGTCTCGGATTCATCACTAATTTTATCAAGCAAAAAGCCAACTCTGATTTTAGTTATTTCAGGTTCTCTGTGAGGAAAATTCCATTCTATTTGACAGCCGATATTTTTCAAATGAAATTCCACAATATCAGCTCGCTGAATCAATATATTGAGCAGATTAAGCTCGCTCAAATACAAAGCTTGGGAACTAACATTTTTCGCAATAAAAGCCGCCAAATAACGCCAAACTTCTGAATCTGGAAAACTGGCGATATTAGCAGCGACGTAGTTGATTAACTGCTGGAAATATTCCGAGTACCTTTCTACTTCCCAGTTTTGTTTAAAATAACCGGGAGACTGAAATATAAATTTCAAAAAGTCGTCAAAAAACCACTGGGGAATCGCTGCATTGTTATACTCAAGTGGCAACTGATAAGCGTCGCGGTACAGCATCGCTGCGAGGAGATATTGCATCTTCTCGGCAATTTCCCCTCCTTCAGCAAGTTTCGACGATAACTGCTGGACAAAACTTTGTTCTTCTTCAGTTAAAGTTTCCTTTTTGAAGGCGCTATCTAGTAGCAATTTATGAGCTTTACCCATGTCTTTCGAGTAAGCAGTTTCTAATTTTTTTGCTGGCAAATTCAGGCAATATTCAGCTAGCTGTTGGCGGTATGGGCGCAGCGCGAGAAGAGGCTGTTTTGAGGGGAATTTATTGTATTGCTCAAGCATTGCTGACAATTCCGATAAACTCGGCTGGGTTCTCAATGCCAACTTTTGGCGGATTGTCTGTTTAATTTGTTGATTCAAGAAACTGTAATCAGGACTATTTAGTAGTTTTTTGTAAAATCTGACTACATCCTTATGATTTTCCCCAGCAGCGAAGTTTTTCCAAGTCTGTTGTTCGGGATGAATCCGCAGTGAGGACAGTTTTTCGTCTACAAATCCAATGTGATAATTACCCATGATTCGCCACCACATATCTAAGTCTACATACTGAGATAATCCAGAATCAAATAATCCTATTTCGGTAAAAACTCGCGCGGCAATTAAGACGGTACTCGGTTCGCCGATTTTGTTGATGGGGTTGCTCAAGCAGTTAGTATCTGCCAGTAATTCTTTTCCGGGCTGAATAGACTTTAAATTCGACCAACTTTTATGCAAATCTTTAATTGATTGGGAAGCTCTCCGCAAAATCGGGTTAGATTCATCTTCAGCTATGGTGATGCCGCGCGGGGAGAAAACCATACCTATTTCTGGGTTTTGTTGGGCGACTGCGACCATTTTCTCAATACATTCTGGTGCGAGCAAGTCGTCTTGAAAGAGAAATTTAATGTATTGACCTTTTGCTTGGGATATGCAGAAGTTCCAGTTTTGTGATAAGCCGTAGTTGCGGTGCAGGATGGTGCGGAAATCGACTGAGGTTTGCGATTGGAATGATTGGGCGATCGCAATTGTTTCGTCTGTGGAACCGTCGTCGGATATAATCAGTTCTATGTTAGGGTAAGTTTGGGCCAAAGCGCTTTGAATCGCTTCGCCAATAAATGCCGCTCCGTTGTATGTCGGAATGCAGATGCTAACTAAAGGTGGTGCATTTTTTACTGTCGCTGGCTGAGACGCTTTTTTCCGTATTCCACGATCAAAGGTTTTGAAATTATCTGTAATTTCGGCAATATATTCGAGACGGTTTTGAATTTTTCTCCCGACAGTTGGCGGATTCAGTAAAGTCTTAATTTCATCAGCAGCTATTCTTCCAACTTGCTGAGCTTCCCGGTAATTGTTGAAGACATGACGCATTAAATCAGCAGCGTGTTCGACATCCGGTTCGGCCCAAACATTGCCTTTTTTGTAAGGCCCGCAATCTTTCTCAATTGGGATTAACTTATACTTGACTAAATAGCTATTGCCGACATTCATAAATTCTGTATTTGATGAATAGCCGGTGGCAATTACGGGTTTCCCGTAAAACATGGCTTCAGCCATGCTTAAGCCAAACCCTTCGCAGCGGTGCAGGGATACATAACAGTCGCAATTGTAGAGCAAACCGTTAAGTTTATTTTTGGACAAATACCCGTCTAGATGTTTGATATTGGAAGAATTGGCGATGGCAGACTTTAATAAGTTTTGCTGCTCTAAATTTTTGTTTGAATTAGAAGATTTGATAATCAACAAGAGGCGGCTATCTTCGCCAAAAGCTTGTTTAAAGGCTTGAATTGTCGCTAAAGTATTTTTGCGCTCGATGCGGCTGGAAAAGTCGAATACAAACAAGAAAATAAATTTATTTTTCGGTAAATTCAGTGCTTCTCTGTTCAGGGAAGGTGCGGGAAGAGCAATACTGGGCATGATTTTGATGACGGGAATTGGCGCAAGTGCAGTAATTGCCTCGGCGCAATAGTTGCTGTAAGTCCATATTTCGTGAAAGTGATTAAATGCTGGCTGCCATTCCGGGGGAAATGCGGGAAGTTCCCAGGCCCAAAAGCCGATATTGTATTTGTTTTCAAAATAGCTGAAACCTGTATGTTTAATAAAGGTTGCAACTTGATCGGCGTTGACTTGAATTAAGTTGACGGGATGGGGATTGTCTTGGCTAAAGTTTTGATAGGTGGTGTCTTGTTTGCGGTGGGGACTGCGGGTAAAATTGTTGATGACGAAGGGAATCCCGGCGGCTTCTGCAGCCCTGATATTTGCTCGGACACCTTCTCCTATGCCAAATTCGCCGTTAATGTAGCCGGCGATGTTAATTCCTAGATTTTGGTTCATAGTTTATAATGTATTCAGCAAATTGTTGGGTGGATTTTTGGGAAAAAAGCCGAATTAATTGAGAGCCTCAATCGCGCTAAAGGAGGGTAGGGGTTGAGAATAAATTATAATTTTGCTCAATATTTGCTAAGATATAGCAATCGTTGCAGGATTGGTGAATAAGATTAAATGAATAGCAGAGGGCGCAGAGAACGCAGAGGAAGAGAAGAGAGGGAAGAGAAAGAGTTGGAAACAGAAAATTGGGTGCTTGACAAAGATAGCGATCGCCATTGTATACTGGCATCACAATGCTAACCTTCGGCTGGTTGTCTGTCGGCATGGGTTGCTCTGTTTGATTTTAGGATAAACTAATCAGGAATTTTAGAGAAAGTGATCGATCGCGTCAACCACGACCTCTTGAAGCTGCTCCCGCCGGATGCTAAAGTCATTGTTGAAATTGGTTGCGGTACGGGTTCGATGGGCGAAGAGTACAAGCTGATCAATCCCCATTGTCAGTATATTGGCATTGAATGCGATCGAGAAAAAGCTAAAATTGCAGTCGATCGGCTAAACTGGGTGACGGTAGCCGATATTGAAGAAATTGCCCTCGAAAGTCTCGAAATCGCCCCAGGAACGGTCGATTGTTTGGTTTTTGGCGACTTGCTACCCTACCTCAAAAACCCTTGGGAAGTCCTCAAGCAGTACAGTGCTTTGCTGAATCCAGAGGGGCAAATTCTCGCCAGAATCTCTAATGTTCAATACTGGCGGCGAATTGTCAATCTGCTGCGGGGACAGTGGGAAAATCCCGACAGTAAGATGCAGCACTGGTTTACCCTAGAAAGTATTAAATCACTATTTGCTCAAGCCGGATTGCAGGTTTACGAATTTCAAGGAAAGGGACACAAAACCGAAAATTTTGTCCACTTTCAGGAATTACTGCATCCAATGGTAAAGGCTTTAGAGCTCACATCGAGCAGTTTTGCTACGGAAACGGGTGCTGAATATTATATCGTGCGATCGACAAAATCGACCGTACCTGCGCGCAGACTGCTGATTCAGACTATCATTATGGCTCCTACAGGGTGCGATCGTGTGCGAGTTTTGGAACCGGACAAATTTAGCGCCACAATTCCCGGTGTCCGCACCGTATCCGGCGTGAAAACAGCAGGATTAATTCCTCCTCTGCCGGAAGAAGAAAAAGTTTTCATCTGGCAGCGGACAATCATGCAATATCCCGCCTATATACCCCAACTCAAAGAACTCCTGCAACAAGGCTATTTAATAGTAGCTGAAATTGACGACAATCCCATCCGTCGCCGCGAATACGCCGACAATAATTACCTCAGCTATCGCGGCTGTCACTGCGTTCAAACTTCTACGGAACCGCTAGCAAAAATTTTGCGATCGTACAATCACAACGTTGCTGTATTTCCCAATCAATTAGCTTATTTACCTCCGCCGCGAATTTATCCGGCAGAAGATACAGTCACCATTTTTTTTGGTGCACTCAACCGCGAAAAAGATTGGCAGCCGATTATGGCAGCATTCAATCGAGTTTTATTCGCACACAAGCACCGGATTCGAGTTAAAGTAATCCACGACAGAAAATTTTTTGAATCCTTAAAAATACAGCAAAAAGAATTTGAACCGTTTTGCAGTTACGAACGGTATCAAGAAATTATGTACAGTTGCGATATAGCTTTGCTCCCGCTTGTTTCCAACCCCGTTAACGAAATGAAATCAGACTTAAAATTTATTGAATGTGCAGCGCGGGGAGTAGCGGTGCTGGCAAGTTCAACCGTGTACGAACATTCGATTGTCGAAGGTGAAACCGGATTGATTTATAGATATGAAAAAGAGTTTGAAACTAAACTAAATTCGCTGATTTCTGACACTTCTCGGCGCCGGGAAATAGCAGCGAATGCTTACGAATGGGTGCGCGACAACCGCTTGCTGTGCGGGCACTACCGGCAGCGGCGAGATTGGTATTTACAGATGCGGGACGAGTTGCCACGTTTAAATGCTGAGTTGCGCGATCGCCTGCCGGAGTTATTTGGTGACTAAATGCGGTAAGATTTATAGGGTTATTGTGCGATCTTACTGTTTTATTGTTTAATTTCTAATTGTTACTCCACACCAATGCGAATTCTATTCACTATTGCTCACTTTTACAATCCCAGCGGCGAGGGGAAACACGCTTCCCAGCGAAATGATCCGCAACCACGACTAAATGCTTTAACCGCTTGCGTGACATCGCTGCAAGCTTTGTACGGCCAATCTCAGTCGATGATTGACATTCGTGAATGTGCAACTATCCCAGCCAATCAATCTCAACAGCACGAAATTGACATTGTTGTTTGTACTACTCAAGGCTATCATCTGTTGCCTCAACTGCCCGTGCAGCCCAGATGTTTTATGCACCACGCTACCAAATGCGAACCGCTGCTGTTGGGGTTTGAGTGTCAAGCAGTTTTGCGAGCTTGTCTTGACAAATACGATTATTTCTGTTATTTGGAAGATGATTTAGTTCTGCATGATCCGTGGTTTTTTAGCAAATTAAATTGGTTTACGCATCACGGAGGAAATGGAAATTTGCTGCAACCTAATCGCTATGAAATAGCGCCTAAAGGCGCGGTTTTTAAAGCATATGTTGATGGTGATTTAGCTGACTCAGCTACTTCTCCGTTTCAAAAGGTAGAGGAGCAGCGGCAGTTAATGGGAAAAATTATGGAACAAACAGTCGCTTTTGAGCGGGCGTTGAATCCTCATTCCGGCTGCTATTTTTTGAATGCGGAACAGATGGCACACTGGGCTAAGCAGTCTCATTTTTTGGACAGAGATACTAGCTTTATCGGCCCGCTGGAAAGTGCCGCGACTTTAGGAATTATGCGGACTTTTAGAGTTTACAAGTCAACTCCTGCTTATGCTAATTTTTTGGAGATTCAACATTTTGGCACGAGTTTTCTGAACTTGATTGGTAATAAGGTGAGGGTGCCGGAAGCATGATGAGTTAAGATATTCAGGTAAGCTGCAATACTTGAGAGGTAGCATGACCTCGGCAACCGAAAAGATTGTCCTTCCCTCTCCCTTCCCCGACCACACTCAACTGCCAGAGGAAGATGGCACTTTTGTGAAGAATTTCCAGGAGCATCCCCAGAGTATTATTTTGACTGATTCGATCGGGTCGGTGTTGCAAGGGCTTCATCCCGATGGACAATATCCTATAGGGCAAGACTGTGGCATCTACTGGCGAGAAACTGACCCGCTTGAAAAGGGAGCGGAAGCTCCTGATTGGTTCTAAGTGCCGAACGTGCCACCCACACTAGGAAATCAGATTCGTCGCTCTTACGTGCTGTGGCGGGAATTCATGGCTCCGATGATTGCTTTGGAGTTCGCATCGGGAGATGGTTCAGAAGAGCGGGACACAACCCCACTATCGTACTCGGAAGTTGGAGCGGCGCAAAGGCCTGGGAAGTTTTGGGTATATGAGCGGATCATGCGGATTCCGTATTATGGCATCTATGAAATCAATAATGGCAGGCTGGAGGTTTACAACCTGAACAATGGGTTTTACCAGCAGTTGCTTGCGAACGATCGCGGTCATTATCCGATCGCGCCAATGGGCCTAGAATTAGGACTGTGGGAAGGCAGTTATCAAAACCAGACACTTCTGTGGCTGCGGTGGTGGGACAGCGATGGTAATTTGCTGCTGACAGGTACAGAACGAGCTTCCTTAGCAGAGCAGGCTTTGAGTGCAGAAGCCCAAGCGCGGCGGGATGCCATCCCTCGATTGTTGACAATGGGATTGAATACAGAGCAAGTGGCAGAAGCACTGAGTTTATCAGTAGAGGAAGTTAGGCAGCATTCACAATCTTAATGTCGCTTTTTATTAATAAGAAGTCAAAACATCGCCGATTTTAACTGTGCCGCTGTTAATAATTTTGGCTAAAACTCCAGTTTGTGCGTGACCGAATTCCTGTTGCAGTAAACTGAGTAGGGAAATATCCCGATCGCCTGTTTCTGGATTCACTTCTATATTGACACAGCGACCGATTCGTGCTGTAACTTCTATGCGCGCCGTGCCTAATTGAAACTGTTTTCCGATCAACTCAAATTCTGACCAAGCTGCCATACCTTCTAACACAATGTTCGGGCGAAATCTGCCCACGTCAATGTTTTGAACAGCAATTTCTGTTAATTGGTCTAATGTGGCTTGGCTGAGTAAAGAAATGTGTACGGGTTCTCGATCGGGATAGCGAGTTTCGCCGCTGGTGTCGCCGACTAACTGCAAAGGTGCAAACTGCGGGTGTCTCGCTTCTTTTGTGGGTTCAATTGCCGCCAGATATTCTGTGAAAAAAGCCCCGATACGATCGCGCCCCGCTGCTGTGTTCGTTTCTGCGGATAACACTGCAACTCCTTGACGCTGGACTGTTAAAACGGCCGTTTCCGGTTGATAATGACATTCCAAAGCTGCTAACAGAGGCCAATCGTTTTGAACAGCAAAATGTTTTTTGCTCATCCAAGGGACATTTTGGGCAGGCATCTTTGCAGCTTCAAGATTATCTGCAAACATTAAGGCAAAAGCTCGATCGCCCTTAATTCCGTGCCCTGCTGTTAAAGCAAACTCCGACATTTCTTGCGGTGTCAGCCCTTTTATTGGATAAATAAATAACTGTTTTATTGTTGCTACTGTCATAAAATTTCCCGAAGTTAGTAAAATCTAAGATCTTGCACCATTGTCAATAATCCTTTTTTGAACAGGCAAGATGCCTGTTCCACAACAAAATCTACTCTTTGTGGAACAGGCATCTTGCCTGTTCAGCGAGAATAGTGCAAGATGTGAGTAGAATTGGACTTACGCAGAACCTATATATGTAGGGTGCGGCGCGGCGCACCTTACCGCTTGTCCCGCCTTGCAAGGGCAATCCGCGCGTGGTTCCCCACAAACTTTGGGGGAGTCGAAGCTATTTCACAAACATTAATAAAATTGCTATAAAAACCGGATTAAGCTAGCAATTCATAGCGGCGGATATCTGGAGGCCCAACAGCCAAACCGTCTAATTTCTGCACGGCCTCTTGAAGGTGAGTTGAACCGAGATGTTGTTCGAGCAAAGCTACACTTTCCCACTCTTCAACAAACGTAAAATCTGTGGGATCGGCTTGATTTTGCAGGAGTTCGTATTTGATGCAGCCTTTTTCTTTGCGAGTGGGCTCCATAATGCTCAGCAGCAGAGATTTAAGTTCTGCTACTTTGTCGGGAAAGGCGGCGAGGCGGGCGACTACTCGCAAGGTTGTTTTGGACATAGGAGAAAAAAGTAATTGATAGGACGATCGAATTTACCGATGTTTATTTGGCAAACTCAGCTATAGAGGATTTTACTTAAAATAACCTACACAGGTCGATCGGTCAACTGCAGTAAAATCAATCCAGGACGCGCTCAAGTCTGAGAAACCCCGTTTATTCCAAAATTCTTCGTTACCAACCCCAGAACGTCATATAAACCGGGTTTCTTGGTATATTTTGGCAAATACGGGAAGAAATCAATCTTTGGGATAAAATCGCTTGTTTTCTGTAGAATATTCCCAGGCGAGGTCCTCCGGGTCTTTTTCGCGACTCCACTGAGCAAACTCCGGCTTAAGTTTCCATTTGCCGATCGTACTTGCGTGAACTTTGAACCTGCGGGAGAGTTCCGTTTGGGTAAAAGAGATTTTGGGTTTTTCAGGAGTCTTGGTTTGAGCAATGGGGAATAAATTTGGTTTTTTATCTTGTGCTTTTTCCCGATTTGTGGGAGGCTCTTGAACAGCTATTGCCGCATTAGGTGTTTCGCTTGGAGTGACAGTTGGAGCTATTTGAAAATAATACAAAATTCCGCCTTGTTCTGTCACCTCAAAATCCGCTGCAAACTCAGAGGCTCGTTCGTCCAGATACTCTTGAACCTTTTCTCCAGGGAGTTTCGCATTCATTGCCAAATCCAAAGCCGTAACTCGCCCTTGATTTTCCTTGATCAACTTGTAGAAAACCGAGTCTAAATGAGCGAGTTTATGTTTTTGCTGCTGTTGGTAGAGCTTGTAAGCCCAAGCAATGCCCGCTGTGGTGGCGATCGCCCAAAACATCGTTCCCGACTCGAAACTGGCAACCGCCGTCAAGGAAATAGGCAAAAGCAGGGTAAGATATCCCCAAATGCTTCCCTTCTTTAGGTTATTGCTGTTTTTGACCATAGTTCCTAAACAGGTACGTAGTTTAGCTTAGTAGAGCGTGTCTGAATGCCGCGAAAGTTTTTCGACAGTCGATATATCGGCTAATCGCTGAGGCACTCTACGACCAAATCCCAGAATCTACTTTTTTTGCAACCGAGGGCTCATGTACTTTTTTCGCAAACAGATTGCCATCCTGCTGATAGTTTTTGCTTGCTGTACCCTGACGATTAGTTGCAGCGATAGCCGAGCTGTCCAGTGTACTAAATTTACTGCAATTGTCAACAAAGGCAACGCTCTCATTGATGTTGATAAAGATAGCAACGATGCTGCAACGACCGACAAGTTAGCTAAAAATTTGAACCAGATAGCGAATGAACTTGAGCATCTGCGAATAACAGATAAAACCCTCAAAGAAATTCAGGAGCCCTCGGTTAAATCCTTCCAGGAAATTAGTCAAGCACTCGGCGACATAAGCAAAAGTCTTCAGGCTGGAAATCTGGCTTCTACAAGTATAGAAGGTCGAGAGCAAATCCAAACAGCTCAAGCAGATATTATTAAAGCCGGACAGCAAGCGAATCAAGCAGCCGCAAATCAAGACGCTTTGACTAGCAAACTGATTAATTATTGTAAGAGCAGTTCCTAAAGGCTAAGAGTTTTTAGTTTTGAGATTGCTTTGCGGAGCGCCAACAACGCACTGCGGGTAAATGAGTTTGAGGAATGCGCGGCCTTCACCTAGCATCTACCCATTCCCAATTACCCCTTTCCAATTACCCCTTTCCAATTACCAAGTTTAGTGATGAATTTCTAGATTCAAAATATAGCGACCGAGTTGCACTTTCTCCGACCACAACTCGTATTCTAACTGCAAGTGTTCCGGTTCCGGCTTTCCTGTCAGCGTCAAGTTGCGAGTGAAGTTGCGGAGTCGCAACTGTTCGGGAGTCGCCAGCGAGTCGCCCTGAAGCCAATAACGGCTCAGGCCGTACATTCCTCGTTCCCAGCAGTGGCGGTAACTGTATTTGCCGTTTCCTTGCATAGTCATAATGACTCGATAGGGCGAAACTTCTAGCCAGAGCAACCGGGGTTTTGTAGTTGGGGGCAAGATTGTAACTTGCTCGGCAGATTCGTCGGAGCCGTCGGAAAATTCGCGATCGATTATTGCTGGTTCGTGCAACAACAAGTGAAAGCGATCCTGGTCTTTTTGATAAAGGGTAGCACCGGTTTCAACGAATGACCACAAAGGTAAATCTGTGGATACCAGCGATAAACTTACAGGCTTGCGGTGATGGGTCAGCATAAATAAAAGTTTAGGAGTTGTTGTGGATCGGGCGGTTTGAGATTTGAGATTTTAGACTTTAGATTTTAGATTGGCTGGGTTCCCAATTCCGGAGCTTTTGCTTAAAAAAATGAAAAACCTACAACTCGCAATCGAAAATCTAAAATTGTTCAGTCAAAATTCAATCATCTGGTCGATAACTCAGAGCAGGAGATGAAATCTAAGCATATACACGGATAATATTTGTGAAATTAAGGTGAAATCCGTGCCGTGCCGTCCGCACTCCTGTGTCCTCGATAACTGACAGCGGAGTCTCCGGGTGAGTTTAATCAGCCTTTAAGTTAACCGGACACATTGGGAAAAAACCCGCAGGCCGTACAAACGACGACTGACTTAGGACTGGGAAAAAGGTAGGATAGCTAACGCCATCTAATCCTAGTTTATCTCAATGCAAGCTGACATTATAACTACTACGCTTCTTGACAAAAGCCAAACTTTAAGCATTCAAAAACCGGCCTCGGGCTTGTCGCTGGTGGGGAGGATTCGAGTTCCCGGCGATAAGTCGATTTCTCACCGAGCTTTGATGTTGGGTGCGATCGCCCGAGGTGAAACTACAATTGAGGGACTGCTGCTAGGAGAAGACCCCCGCAGCACCGCTAAATGTTTCTCGCTCCTGGGAGCCAAAGTTTCTGAACTCAACGCGGAACGGGTGACAGTCCGGGGCGTTGGAATTGGCGAGTTAGAGGAGCCTGTGGAAGTCTTGGACGCGGGTAATTCCGGCACGACGATGCGGCTGATGTTGGGAATTTTAGCCTCTCATCCGGGGCGTTTTTATGCAGTAACGGGTGACAGTTCTCTGCGCTCGCGCCCGATGTCGCGCGTCATTAAACCGCTGCAACAAATGGGAGCGCAAATTTGGGGTAGAAAAAGCAATTCTTTAGCTCCTTTAGCGATACTCGGACAGCAGTTAAAACCGATTCACTACCATTCTCCGATCGCCTCGGCTCAAGTTAAATCTTGCATTTTGCTCGCCGGTTTGATGGCAAGCGGAGAAACTACAGTCACAGAACCCGCTCTGTCGCGGGATCACAGCGAGCGGATGCTGCGAGCGTTTGGAGCCCAATTGAGCGTCGATCCAGAAACTTGTAGCGTGACAGTTACTGGGCCGACACAACTGCAAGGGCAGAATGTGATTGTACCGGGGGATATTAGTTCGGCGGCATTTTGGCTAGTTGCTGGGGCGATCGTCCCGGGTTCCGAGCTCGTAGTCGAAAATGTCGGCGTCAACCCAACTCGTACAGGCATTTTGGAAGCTTTGGAAATGATGGGGGCCGACATTGAACTGCAAAATCAGCGAGAGGCGGCTGGGGAACCTGTAGCCGATATTTTGGTTCGCACTTCCGGCCAATTGCGGGGATGCACCATTGCTGGCGACTTAATTCCCCGACTGATTGACGAAATCCCGATTTTGGCAGTAGCGGCGATCTTTGCATCCGGTACTACAATAATTCGAGATGCGGCCGAGTTGCGAGTCAAAGAGAGCGATCGACTGGCCGTGACTGCTGCGGAACTAAACCGCATGGGAGCTAAAATTACCGAGTTACCCGACGGTTTAGAAATTACCGGGGGAACTCCTTTAACCGGCGCGGATGTTGACAGCTACACCGACCACAGAATAGCGATGAGTTTGGCGATCGCAGCCCTCAACGCCACAGGTATTACTAACATTCACCGGGCAGAAGCTGCTGCCATTTCCTACCCGAACTTTACCGCCACTTTGCAACAAGTTTGCCATCCAAATTAAGATTGGGCATTGGGCATTGGGCATTGGGCATTGGGCATTGGTTGCTGGCTACTTGTTATCGGTTATTGGTATAGCCTCACAAATAACAAATAACCACTAACTAATGACTAATGACTAATGACTAATGAATTCCTCTAAGAATCGTTGCCTACAACTTGTTCTTTTAAAGAATCAATTTCCGTTAACAACTCTTGGCGGTTAGCAGCCTTGAGCAGATAGCGGTACACAAACCAACCCGTATATCCCATGCCAATCAACTCAAAAACAGGAGCTACCAAAGGAACATCATTAAGAGCCTCTAAAACTCCCAGCATTACCTTAATACTAATACCGCCGGCCAGAATTAAACCAACAGTGATGAGGGGCTTTTGGTAGTCAGCAAAAAAATTGGAGACATAGGCTGGAAGTTCCGACAAAATTGTAAGAACTTGGTCTTTAATATCTTGGAACTGGCTCGTCGGTGTTTCTGCGGTTGTCACTGTAGTCATGACTCCCGCTTGATCCGCCACTAGGTCTAATGTGACTATTTCAGTGACTGTTTGTGCGTCGTCAGAAAAGTTAGCTTGTGTCATTTGATACTTCCTCCGGTGTCAAGTAAAATTGCAGGCTTTGAGTGGCTGCCAGTATAATTCTCCGGCAATTAGCACAGCATTCGCGCTGCCGGGACTAATTGATGAGACTAAGGCAGAGCTTCCCAAATTGCAAGCAAAAATAACGATAAGACTTGATTCTAAACAATTTCCCTCGTTGCCAACTCGGTCTTTTGACTCATTTTTTTACTTGATCGAGGTCGATTTGATTCGGGCAAGGGCGCCCTTGTTCAAAGTCGGTGATATTGCCGATCGTGGTTTCGGCGATATTTTTCAAAGCTTCCTCGGTGAAAAAAGCTTGGTGTCCGGTAATCAGGACGTTGGGGAAAGTCAGTAAGCGCTGAAATACGTCGTCTTGAATCACCTGATTGGACAAATCCTCAAAAAACAGATCCGTCTCTTGTTCGTACACATCTAATCCGAGGTAGCCAATTATACCAGATTTCAGTCCTTTGGTAACAGCTTTAGTGTCAATCAACTGACCGCGACTGGTATTGATCAACATCATTCCCGGTTTCATTTGCTCCATCGCCTCTGCACCGATTAAATGGTAAGTTTCCGGCATCAGCGGACAGTGCAGACTGACAATATCAGAGGTGGCGAACAGTTCCGGGAGTGCGACGTATTCCATGCCTAGGGCGAGGCAATCTACGTTTTGAAAAACATCGTATCCCACCAGGCGACACCCGAATCCGTGCAGAATTTGGGCAGTAATTGCGCCAATTTTGCCAGTCCCGACGATTCCCACCGTTTTGCCGTGGATGTCAAAACCCAACAAGCCGTCTAGGGCGAAATTGCCTTCGCGGACGCGGTTGTAGGCCCGGTGGATTTTGCGGTTGAGGGACAAAATCAGAGCGACTGCGTGTTCGGCGACGGAATAGGGAGAATAAGCCGGAACTCGGAGGAGAGTTAGATCTAAATCCTTCGCTGCTGCTAAATCGACGTGATTGAATCCGGCCGATCGCAGCGCCAGCAAGCGCACGCCATTTTGGGCGATCGCCCCGAGCGTTTTCGCGTCCAAGCAGTCGTTCACGAACGCGCAGACGGCCGGAAATCCAGCAGCCAAAACGCTGGTTTCCAGGGTCAGATGCGGTTCAAAAAAAACCAAGTCATGTTTACCGCCGACATTGGCTGCTGTCAGAAAAGTGCGATCGTAGGATTTGGTATTAAATACGGCTACCTTCATGCTTTTTGCCTGCAAATCCCGTAATAGTTGGAAATTCTTTCCAGATTAACTCTAAATTTTACTAGAGCCTCGTTGCCCCAAACAACCCAGTTTCCCTGAGAAATATGGAGTTTCGCAACGATAGCATCTCTGAAGGCACCAAATTTTTAGCTTTAGGGCAAGTCCTGCTTAATTTTTTTAATCTAATTGCTTAGACTGTAGTAAAGCGCGATCGTTAATTGCTAACTTTTCAGGAGAAACTCAGATGCGTAAACAACTAAAAACTATAATTTATGAAATTTTAGAAACCTCAGAAAGCAGCAATTTATACAGTTTAGCAGATGACATTGTTATTACAATTTTGATTTTGATAAACGTCGGAGCTTTTATTGCTTCTACTTCGCCCGTATGGTCGCACGAACAGCAATCTCTTTTGGCAAACATCGAAATTGTTTCCTCCTTAGTATTTACAATAGAATATGTTTTGAGGCTGTGGGTGTGTACAGTCGATGGCAGATACAGCCACCCGCTTTGGGGAAGATTGAGATACGGTCTTACACCGCTAAGTCTGATTGATTTAATATCAATCGTACCTTTTTACTCCTTGCTATTATTTCCGAGTTTAAACATCGTTAATTTAATTCGCCTCCTGCGCTTGTTGCGCTTGCTAAAAATGAGCCGTTATTCAGAGTCAGTCCGAACTCTGGGAGCAGTATTGTACGCTAAAAAAGAGGAGTTAATCGCCACTGCATTTGCAGTTTTTATTCTGTTAATATTTGCCTCTAGCATCATGTATTTTGTGGAACACGAGGCGCATCCCGAAGTTTTTGGGAGCATCCCCGATGCAATGTGGTGGGGAGTTGTGACATTAACTACTGTTGGTTACGGCGATATTTATCCAATCACTCCTTTAGGCCGATTTTTAGGAGCAATATTAGCATTTTTGGGAATCGGAATTTTTGCGTTACCTGCGGGGATAATTGCTGCGGGTTTTTCCGAGGAAGTGCAAAGGAGAAAGCAGGAAAAAATGACGGCAACTTTAGAGCAATCTGCGAATTATCAATCGGTCAAAAGGCTGGCGGAAATCGAGGTCGGCTTTGAACAAAAACAAAGGGCGATCGCACTTCACATAGAAAGTTCATCCGAGTTGATGAAAATGTGTGTTCAAACGGCGAAACAGAAATTAGGAAGTGATTTTCAAAATGAACAAATTCTTTGCAGTTTAGCTATTCATCTGTACAATGAAGCAGTTGGAAAATTTGATCTGTAATTCGAGCTAGATATTATACCACTTGCAAACCTCGCCAACAATCTTGAAATCATCTGCGTTGCATCTGCGGTTTCCGGATACCTCAAAGATTTATTAGTAATAAGTCTATTACCATTCATATCACACCCTTTAAAATCACCCTTATTAGGTTGGTAGAGAGGAATAAAATCCTCACTACCACCCAATAAATGATTACCAATCTGGCGGCAAATTGTAATATTCTAGAGTTGATTTATCTGCCAGCAAATCTTTAGTTTTTCTGTCAATTTTAATCTCACCATCCGCCAAAACTAATGCCCTTTGAGTCGTTTTCCCGATCCAATTCAAATTGTGAGAAGCGATCAAAATTACCTCTATCGGCAATTGGGACAAAACCTTAGCTAAGTGACGCCGCCACGAGGGATCGAGTCCGTTAGTCGGCTCATCTAAGATTAAAATTGCAGGCTCTAATGCTAAAATTGCAGCCAAAGCTGCTAACCTTCTTTGACCTCCCGAAAGTTCGTGAGCCGAACGGTTGGCAAATTCTACTAAACAAAATTCGTCTAATAGCGATAAAGCTCGATCGCGCGCAACTCCCGGCGGCACCCCATAATTGCGCGGCCCGAACATTACATCCTCCAAAATAGTCGGCATAAATAGCTGGTCGTTAGCGTCTTGAAAGCAAAATCCAATCTGCCTGCGTGCCTGGGATAAAGTCGCCGGTTCCAGCTTTTTGCCCTGCACTCTAATCTCGCCGGATTGAGGCATTTTTAAACCGATTAAATTTTCGAGCAAAGTGCTTTTACCAGCACCTGTCAGGCCGAGCAGGGCAACTCTTTCTCCCGGTTGCAAAGTAAAAGAAATTCCCCGCAATACTGGTTTTTGCTCGGTATAGCCGAATACTAAGTCTTGCACTTCGATTGTTGGTGTCACTTTGAGAGTAGTCAATTTTTATATGCCTCGATTTTAGGATTAAGAGTATTTAACCGCAGAGGGCGCAGAGGCCGCAGAGAGGGGAGGCCAAGGAATTATGCCAAAGTTACCAATTAGCGTAAGAAGCTATTGTTAATCCGGCTGCTATTAAAATTGTTATTGTCAACCAGAGTCGCTCTTTAGGTGTCGCTTTTGAGTCAGTAGGTAAAGCTCCTTGATAGCCACGAATTAGCATGGCTGCGTGTACTCTTTCTGCCCGATCGAGACTTCGCAAATAGAGAGCTCCGATCATGGAAGCACTTGCATAACGCAGCCATCCTCCGGCGCCGGACAAGCCTCGGAGTTGGGCAGATATTTTCATGCGGTTGACTTCGGCCAGCAGGATTTCTAAGTATTGTCCCGTTAAAAGTACAATCTCTTGCAAACCTGCTGGTAGGGGTAATCCTTTGAGGGCGATTCCCAAACTGTGGGGTGGCAAAGTTAGCAGAAAACTATTCATAATTAGCAGGCAAATTAGGGAACGCAGCAACAGAAAACTGGCCCGTTCCCAACCTTGGGGCAGCACTAATAAGGAGAGAAAAAGCAATTCTGCTCCCAACAGTTGCGCTAGGGTTCGTACCGGAGCCCTGAGCCAAAATGACCAAAAAAGTGCGATCGCCCCATAAATCCCCAGCCACAGCCAAGCGCCAGTCTTCATAAAACCAATGCCGATGACAATTGTCAAAGACAGCCGCAATCGAAAAGGTATGGAGAGTTTAGACATCTTTAGGTTTTACCACCAACTGAGCAATCCCAAAAGCCGCGCCGAAGCTGAAGGCAGACCCCAAAAGTCCAGCAATGCTAGTACCAATCGGCTGTTCTTCTAATCCTTTAACTGTGTAATCTGCTAAAGGAGTAGGATTTTCGATCGCGGGAGCTTCTTTATCTTTAAAACCGTGTTTTTCGGCTACCGCTTCTAACCCGTCAGGCCAACTTGAAGCGAACAGCGAAAGCACGCCCGAAATTAATAAAACTCCGATTACTGGCACTACCCATTTCTGCAATTGTGGCTGTTCTCCCGGCAATAAATCCGGCCGCACTTTGACGAGATAAGTTAAAACGCCGCCTGTAATTACCCCTTCGCCAATGCCGATTAAAATATGTACGCCTACCATTGCTGGGAGTGCTATATTCAGCGGTACTGTACCAGAAATTGCCAGTTCGATCGCGCAGCAAACAGAAGCAGTAACAACGCTGAGGGCGGCAGCGATACCCGCAGCGAGGGGCAAACGATTTCGGGAACCTCCCAAGAGTTGCTGCAACGGCTGCAACAGCCACCAGCCCACCCAAATGCCAACTAGCCCCATGTTAAAAATATTGGCTCCCAAGGCGGTGATGCCCCCGTCGGCAAACAAGACGCTTTGAATTATAAAAACCGTGCTCATTGCCAAAGTTGCCGCCCAAGGGTTCCCCAAAACGACGGATGCCAGCGCCCCTCCCAACAAGTGGCCGCTGGTGCCGCCGGCTACGGGAAAGTTGATCATCTGGGCTGCAAACACGAAAGCTGTAGTTAAGCCCATGATTGGGGCTTGTCGGAGTCCAAGACTCGCGCGGGTTCGATTCAGGGCAACAGCAATTACTGCTGCACTTGCTATGCCGGTGGCTATGGCTACTGGCGGTGAAAGAAAACCATCAGGTATGTGCATCGATGTATCCCAAATAAGAGAACTTCCAGCCCTTTAGTCAACTATTTTTTACAAAAATTTACCATCCCCTGTAGGGGTATTTCTGCGATCGAGCGATCGGGGGATTTGCGGCGGGCGATCGCTTATTGGATATAGATTAGCGCCTCAGTGGCTGAATTTTGAGGAGGAAAAATTTTACATTAAATAATCCTGAAGAATTATTCGGATATTTTACAGACAACCGGCATATTGAAGCTTTTTGATAAGAATTATCAATATTTGTTTACTGATTCACAAGCAAAATCTATTCACAGTCCAGCTCAAACAAAAATATTAAAAAAATATAAAGAATAAACTGAAAATCCCTAATTGGTTTTATTCTCAACTCTTGAGAATAAGTTGCATTAATATTTTGACTACAGCAGCAGCAAAATTGCCTTAAAGCTAGTCAAACCGAAATTATTGGGTGTTCTCGAAACGAAAAAGCCTAAATTATTGCGAGTTAATATAGTTAGGAGTAGGTTTGTAGTTGTCACTCGTGCCAATCTGCGCTCGGCTCTGCCCGCACGAGCTGGATTATTAAGGAACTCAAAATACTAATGCGCTTATTCTCAAGTAATTTTCCGGACAACCTACAGGAGGTTTGCCAGTGGTGCAGCACTCAACCCAAGACTCAACTACCGATTTAGTTCCATCTGAATTTCCCAAACAGTTAGATATCGCTCAAGTGTCTGTCTACGGACTTAGCTTTTTATCCGGTGGTTTATTTCTGTTTTTACCTCTAGTTAACCTACTGCATCCGAGCCCTTGGCAGCGGTGGATGGGAACCATTCACGGCATGGGTGCAATGTTGGCATTACTGGTAATGGTTTATACGGGACATTTGGCTTTTCCCTTGCTGCGGGGTGCTGGTAAAATATTGCCGCAAATGCGTACTTTAGCCTTTTGGTCAACTCTTTTGAGTTTTTTGGCGATCGCTACTGGTAACTGGGCTTATATGCGTTATCGAGCCGGCGCAAATTTCGGGGGAGCTAGGGCTTTGCTCAAAGAAAACTCACCTTTAGGGCAGTATGTTTTGATGGAATATCACGAATTTAGCGTACTGTTTACATTGCCTTTAACAGTAGCTTGTGCGTGGATTTTGTGGAACTATGGCGACGCAATTTTAGAGAAAAAAAATCGCCCGGTTTTAACAGCTACCTCCGTGGCTTTGATGGCAATCATGTTTTTTGCAATGGGCGGCATGGTGAGCGGGCTTGGCGTTGCGAAAATTCAAGCCTTGTAGTTAATAGTTAGTTAACTCTATTAGCAACGGCTAATTACCAATTACCAAAATTAGGACACTTGTGCAATGACTCGACAATTATACCGCCAAAATGCTCCGGACAATGAACCTTTATACGGCAAATTTTGGAGGCAATTAAAACACTTTCCCAGCGGTTTAGCCGAAGGAGCAGAAACAGCACCTAGTGTTTCCGGGCCTGCAGCAGCCGCAGTAATTAGTGCAGCAATTGGTTGTTTTACAATGATGGTGACTCACCACTTGTCAGACACATCGAAAGCCACAGAAAAAATTGTTTGGAATCTCGGCACTTGGATTCCAGGAAGCAAGACAGATAGCGAATTGTGGGGAAATATCGGCAGTTACACAGGCAAAGAAACTATGTTGCTTGTGGGTTGGCTGATCAGTTGGCCAATTCTCCATACTCTGTGGAAGAATAAGAACATTAAAAGCCGCACCATATTTTTCTGGATGTTTGCTTTATTGGTTGCTGCCACAGCTATGTGCTGGCACCCTCTATTTCCCTATTTGCCGTTAACTTAAGTAATGTGAGGTTTGATAATGGAGACAAAAAATAAGCCACTTCCAGCCAGGGAGATGCACAAAATAGTTTGGGTTAGCGTCGGAGTTTTGACTCTTTTCTTTATCACTTTTCCCATCGCAATGTGGCGCGTTAGCCAAAAAGAAAAGTTTCGCGGTTTTCACGTCAAGTCTTTCACAATCGAGGGGCAAAGTCCCGCTAATGCTGTTGCTAATGCTGTCACTAATGGGCTGGCCCAACCAGCTATTGCCAGTAGCAGTGCGCTTCCGGCTGCAAATAATTCGAGTTTAGCAGTTGACAGCCAAAAAAAGCTGCCTGACAAGTCTCCACAGGTTGTACCTTTCACTAATAAGTCTACTGAAACGGCTATTGCGAGTAGCCCTACAGATAAGACTGTCCAAGCTGTACCTGTATCAGCAGGCCAGCAGGAAGTTCAGGCGGTGGATGGAACAAATCAGACAGCAGAAATTACAGATCGCGTAAAACTAGATGAGTTAGCTCTAAAAGTCTACGATCGCATCGATCGAAGTTGGCAAACTAGCCCTACGTTCACTCAAAATCTAGTCTATCGAGTCAGCACACGTCAAGATGGGGCGATCGCCACTTTCGAGCCGCTCAATCAACCCGCCAAGGATTACACCAAAGAAACTCCTTTGCCAAATCTGCGGAAATCTTCCGAAACTAGCACAAGTAACAGTGGAGCACCTGTCGCTAAGTTTACTGTAGTGTTTGCTCCTGCGGGAACCTTAGAAGTTAACCCGTAACTCACATACAACATCTCTCCGGTAAGGTGCGCCATCAGCACCTTACTTTTAATTTTTAACTTAAATGTGATATTATAAACAGCGCCCTCTAAGGCATTCTACATCTAAAACAACCAATGAAAGAACTTGACGACAAAAAAACCCAGGAACTGCTATGCACCATCATGGAATGGGAACTAGCAGGTGTCGTGCGCTACACCCACTATTCCCTAATGGTGACAGGGCCAAACCGGATTCCCATCGTGCAGTTTTTTAAAGCACAAGCAACGGAATCCCTACTCCACGCCCAACAAGCAGGAGAAATTCTCACCGGCTTAGAGGGGCATCCTAGTCAGAAAATTGCTCCTATCGAAGAAACCTACAAACACTCGGTGAAAGACTTATTGGAAGAAAGTTTAAATCACGAGAAAAAAGCGCTCAAAAAGTATAAATCTTTACTTGAAGTAGTGACTGACTCTAGCGTTTATTTGGAAGAATATGCCCGCAATCTGATTGGACAAGAAGAATTGCACCAAGTAGAATTGAAAAAAATGCTGCGGGATTATAGTTGATTTAATCATTGGTTATTGGTGAGTTGTTATTTCCAATGACCAATGACCAAGGCCCCATGCCCATGCCCCATCCCCCATGCCCCATGATTATAAAAAATGAATTTTAGTGAAGCGGTACCGACTTTTGTAATTACCCTGCGCGAAGGCGTAGAAGCCGCCTTAGTCGCCGGAATTGTACTAGCTTGCCTCAAAAAAGCCGAGCAAACTCACCTCAATTCTTGGGTTTATACAGGTGTCGCAGCCGGCATTGCTGCTAGCGGTTTTGTGGGTGTTCTATTCAATGGATTGCTCGCAGCACTATCAATATCCGAGCAGCCTTACGCACCAGTAATTAAACAGCTATTAGAGGGCGTGCTGGGAATTGTGGCGATCGTAATGCTAAGCTGGATGCTAATTTGGATGACTCAGCAAGCGCGCTTTCTCAAAGCAGAAGTTGAAGGAGCTGTAACAGCAGCTTTGACAGAAAATACCAATGCCGGCTGGGGCGTATTTGGCTTAATTTTTATTGCGGTACTGCGCGAAGGTTTTGAAACAGTTATATTTGTCAGCGCTCAGTTTCAACAAGGTTTGAGTCCCGCTTTGGGAGCTTTGGGCGGTTTGACTGGGGCTGCAATAATTGGGGCGCTACTGTTCAAGTGGGGTGTCAAAATTGATATCCGCCTGTTTTTCAAGTTTATGGGGATTTTGTTGCTGTTAATCGTGGCAGGTTTGGCAGTATCTGCACTCAAACATTTTGACCACGCCGCTGGGATTTTGTCGCAGATGAATAGCAAGTATGCAGCGATTTGTTTTTATTACGATCGCTCTGCACACATCCACTCTTGTATTTTAGGCCCGATGGTGTGGAATGCAGCGGAAATTTTGCCCGATCGGCAATTTCCAGGAGTCGTTCTCAAAGCACTATTTGGCTACAGAGATCGACTTTATCTCGTCCAAGCGATCGGTTACATAACATTTTTAGCCACAATCAGCAATCTTTATTTCCAAAAACTAGGCGCTAAGGCAACCGTTTCGGGCAAAAATACTCAGCCTACTCAAGAGACAACTATTGCTCCCTAGTTGTCATCCCTTTGCCTCCCCACCCACCCAGAATCTTCTCTAAAATCTCAAATCGTAGGAAAAATTCCTTTTCCCAACTCTCGCCGACAGGTAGAGGTTCAACTCCCGGCGAGATTTTTGGCGCTCGCGCTTTCTGATACACACCCTTAGCACTTATAATTAGTATAACAATTTTTACATAGCTCAAAAAGTTCTTAATCAACCTTATAATTCTTAAATGAAGCTTAAAATTAAAAAATTGGTTGTTAAAGTTACCTGGAACCCCCAAAAGGCTGTAGGCTCTGCCATGCGGTTAGCGGTGAGATAAATAATGATGCCTCGGATACTTGTTATTGATGATGACGCGGCGATCGCCGAACTCGTAGCCGTCAACCTAGAAATGGCTGGCTACGAAGTCACCCAGGCAGAAGACGGCATCAAAGGTCAGGCCCTAGCCATACAACTGCTGCCCGACCTGATCATGCTAGACCTCATGCTGCCTAGAGTAGACGGATTCACCGTATGTCAGCGGTTGCGGCGTGACGATCGCACCTCAGATATTCCCGTCTTGATGTTGACAGCCTTAAGTCAAACTCAAGACAAAGTAGAAGGCTTCAACTCCGGCGCCGACGACTACCTGACCAAACCTTTTGAACTAGAAGAGATGCTAGCCCGAGTGCGAGCCTTGCTGAGGCGCACAGACCGCATCCCCCAAGCTGCCAAACACTCCGAAATCTTGAATTACGGCCCGCTGACCCTTGTCCCGGAAAGGTTTGAAGCTGTTTGGTACGCTAAGACCGTCAAACTAACTCACCTAGAGTTCGAGTTGCTGCACTGCTTGCTCCAACGCCACGGTCAAACAGTCTCTCCCAGCGAAATTCTCAAAGAAGTGTGGGGTTACGACCCCGACGACGACATCGAAACTATTCGTGTACACATCAGACACCTGAGAACCAAGATGGAACCCGATCCCCGCCATCCTCGGTACATCAAAACCGTCTACGGGGCGGGTTATTGCCTGGAGTTGCCCAACAACGAGCAAGTAGCTGAAGAAACCAAATCCTCTGCTTGAGCTAGCCTGCCAGATGCAACAAGCAGTTAAAAATCCCGCTAGAAAAGCCTGAAAGCACTTGCTCTCAGGCTTTGTTGTTTGAGATGAATAGGTCAACAAGTAGGCATTAACTCCGTTGATCCTGAAAAAACAATCCCACACTCCCCTCTACCCTCACTTTTATAGAAGCTTGCCCAGAGGAAAGTACCGGATTTCTTTTCCCACCTTGTCTTTTCCGAGAAAATTAAATAGCTACTTAAACAATGCTATAGCCTTAATAATACTATTTATCAATAACTTCTGAACTATTCCTTTACTGGCTATTTTTGTTAAGGCGAAGCAAACTGCCAATTAAGCACATACAACAGTTATAACCTTTATTTTACGATGTTTTTGGGCTCTTCAGAACTTATGGTGATAACTTTATCTAATAAAAGATAGACTCGTGCATAAGACTAGAAGCTGAAACTCAT
>NZ_JAUBQW010000037.1:0-29127 GCF_036701485.1 Microcoleus sp. Pol11C3
AATTAAGGCTTTGACCAATTATCATTGGTTGACTTATTGATGATTTGTTGTAGACCTTTGTCAACCGGATTCCGTATAAGCATCATAAGTTTGTAGTGAGGACGAAGAGTCCTTTGTTAAAACTTTTAGCTAATAAAGGCTAAAGTCATTACTACAAAAGACTTTTATTATGGGTGATTTACCGCACATGATATTATTTTTTATTTCTAACTGAGAAAGGTTATATATGAAGGTTGATATCAAATCCGTTAGTATCGGAATAGTAAATTCGAGTTGACTGTTGACAGTGAACAGTCAACAGTCAACCGTCAACAGTGAAAATCATTGCGGTGTAACCGGAAATGATATGACCTAAGAAAAAGACAGCCCGACCACCCAATCTGAGTTTAGTTTGTTGAGACTGTCCTTTCTTAAAACTGTATATCTAACTCCCGGCGATCGCAAAAATCAAGGAGACAGCCGCCACACCTTAATCGTGTCGTCAAAACTGCCGCTGATCAGAGTTTTGTCTTGAGGATTAAAAGCCAATTCCACCCAAGTAGAATGACCCTTCAGCGTGCCCGCGATTTCGCCGGAACTCATGCGCCACAGCTTGATAGTCCCGCTCAAATCGGCGCTGGCCAGCTTGTCTCCGTCGGGACTGAAAGCCAAAGACTTAACCTTGTCGGAATGGCCGATTAAAGTCCGCAGCAGAGAACCGTTGGGCTGCCGGGACTGATTATTTGCGCTGATATCCCACAACTTCACCGTCTTGTCCCAACTGCCACTGGCGAGAGTTTGACCGTCCGGGCTGATGGCCAGAGACCAAACCCCCTCGGAATGACCCCAAAGAGTTTCTTTCAATTCCCCAGTCTGCCAGTTCCAGAGGTTGATCTTACCGTCGCTGCTGCCGATCGCCAAAGTTTCTCGATCGGGACTGAAACCCACCGACTGCACCTCGTCAAAAACCCGCTTGAGAGTGTCCAACTCGGCCCCGCCTTCGACTTGCCACAACTTCAAAGTTTTGTCCTTACCGACACTGGCCAGGATCTGGCTGTCGGGACTGAAAACCACCGAGAACACGCCGTCTTGGTGTCCGTCCAAAGTCTGAATTAACCTGCCAGAATAGAAATTCCACAATTTAATCGTACCGTCCTCGCCGCCACTGGCGATCGTCCTGCCGTCGGGACTGACGGCCACCGACCACACCGGCCCCAAATGTCCTGCTAAAACCTTGAGCAGCTTACCGTGACGCTTGTGCAGCAGGTGAATTGTGCCGTCGTTGTTCCCGCTGACAATCACGCGACCGTTGGGAGCGACTGCTACCGCCCAAACCGGATTTTTGTCTTGATCCGCCAGAGTACGCACTGCGGGCTCTGACGGCGATGCCTCACCCCTGAAATCCTGCATCGGGGGCGGATTGAACCGAATTTCGGGAATGCTAGAAACAGGCTCAGAAGAAGTGAAAGCCTGCGGTGCAGGAGATGGCAAGCGAGAACCCAGCAGTACGGAAAGCAGGGCAACCGTACTTGCTCCCCACATAGCTAAAGTCCACTTGGGTTTGCTGAGAATCACGTCTACCGGTGCCGGGCCGTATTTCATGTCTGTGAGAATTGCCTCGGTCGATCGATAGCGTTTTGATGGTTCTCGCTGCACCATTTTATCCAGGATGCGGCCGAGTCGCCCCGAAACTGGTACTTTCAAATAATGCCTCCAGGCCCAACTGTCGGCTTTGATGTCAAACAAATCAAAGGGCGACATTCCCGTTAACAAGTGAATGCAAGTCACGCCCAAACTGTAGATGTCGCTGCTCTTAATCGCTTGACCTTTAATTTGTTCCGGGGCCGCGTATTCGGCAGAACCTGTCACCGTTTTTGTTTTGAGCGGCCCGCTATTAGCCGGAATTGCCGCGCCGAAATCGACTAAAACTAGCCCAGAGGAACTTTCCTGAGACACTCCATGTAAATCCTCTTTCCCTGCCAAAGCTGGGGATGCTTGGGGAGTTTTGCGGTGAATAATATTGGACGGTTTGATATCTCGGTGAATCAGTTGATGTTCGTGAACAAATTGCAGGACTGGCAACAATTCGCTCAGCAGATACCAAATTTGAATTTCTTTAACAACACCTTTTTCTGAAAGCCGATCGGCTAAATTGCGGCCTTCGATGTATTCTTGCACTAAATACTGGCAGCCTTCGAGTTCAAAAGATGCCAGCAGTTTCGGTATTTGCGGATGTTTCCCCAACTCGTCGAGAACAGAGGTCGAGCCACGAAATGTCCGGTTTAGCGGGTTGTGAGCGTCCGCTGTTGCAGCAGGCGCGCAGAACTGTTGAATGACGCAGCGGGGTTGGGAAGGTTGGTCTTCATCGACTGCTAAGAAAGTCCGGCAAGTGAGACTTTGACCGAGGGTGTGAAAGACTCGGTAGCGGCCTTTTAGCAGCAAGTTCGACTCGCAACTTTCGCATACAGTCGCGCGATCGAGATTTTGGGGATTCTGGCAATGGGGATTGGTGCAGTAACTCATTTGTCTTTCCGCTGGAGACCCCCGTCCGACATACTAGAGGAGTGGGGGAGGAAAGCGGGGCGGTGCGTGCCGCTTCCTGTGGACAAATTAAATAATTGGAATCTTTGCTTGATCATAATTGTTTCCCAGATTTTCGCCACAATTGCTGCGGTCGATCGCGCGTAAATAATTGCTGACTTTCCTGCGAGCGAGGTTTAATAGGTCGATCGTACCGAGCTTGATCGAGCGATCGGCGGGATTTGCTGTTACCGAATTACGTTATACTGTCATTGCGAATACTTTCAGTGCGATCGCAAGCATTGCCAAAGCAATCGCGAGGCATTGCCAAATATCCGTGATTCTTTGTTCTATGGAGTCAATTTCAAACCTCTAATTTCTCATCCACTAACAGATTAAAACTTAGGCAAATTTTGCCAAACTAACTACTAACTTTTAACTATTACTTATGCCCTTAATTCGCGTACCCAAATCTTGGGAAATTCTCGAACCCCAAATTACCCCAGAAACAGCCTTTCTCAACCGCCGCCACTTCATGACAAATTTAATTGGCGCCGGCGTGACGGCTTCGCTGCTGCCACTGACTGGCTGCCAAAGCAATGCTAGCTCAAAAACCGCTCTGGATCAAAGCTCAACCCAAGCATATTCGGGATTGAGCCGGAATCCCGCCTTTGCAAAAGTCGATCGAGCAATTACCGACGAAGCCTTAGCTACAAAATACAACAATTTTTACGAATACGGCGGCACAAAATCAATTTGGCAAGCCGCTCAAGCTTTGCCAACAGAAAACTGGAAAGTAGAAGTAGGCGGTTTAGTAAAAAATCCCCGTATTTATGATATTGACGACTTCTACAAGAAATTTCCTATCGAAGAACGAGTTTATCGATTTCGTTGTGTAGAAGCCTGGGCGATGGTTGTTCCTTGGGTCGGATTTCCCATGAAATTACTGATGGCTGATGTCGAACCAAAATCAAACGCTAAATTCGTTCGCTTCACCTCATTTTATGACCCCAAAATTACTCCCGGCCCCGGTTTGATGTCGCAATTTTATCCTTGGCCTTATACCGAAGGTATGCGAATTGAGGAAATGGCCAACGATTTAGCATTTTTTGCCACAGGCTTGTATGGCCGAAGGCTACCAAAACAAAATGGTGCGCCGCTGCGGCAAGTGATTCCTTGGAAATACGGTTTTAAGGGCGCAAAGTCGATCGTCAAAATTGAATTTGTCCAACAACAGCCCGCTACTTTTTGGAATACAATCGGCCCCAACGAATACGCTTTTGAAGCAAATGTCGAACCCGACAAACCACACCCCAGATGGTCGCAGGCTAGCGAGCGGGTAGTCGGCCCAGGTAACAGTTGGTCGTGGGAAACTCGCCCAACTTTGCCCTATAACGGTTACGGCGAATATGTGGCGAGTTTGTACAGTTAATTGACGGATTTCCCCTCGTTTCTAGGCACTGCCTTTGTACAGTTAATTGACGGATTTCCCCTCGTTTCTAGGCTCTGCCTAGGAACGCAGATCCGGAGGCTCTGCCTCCCTATTCCCGTGAGGCAGAGCCTCGGATTCAGGCATTCCCAGGCTCTGCCTGGGAACGAGAAAAAAAATCCTATTATCCTCTATAATAAAAATAGATGAAGCTACCAAGGAATTGTTAAATGGTAACAACAACATCAACTCCCGTCGAGCAGCAAACTACCCCAGAAAACCGAGTTATTTTAAAAGGTGTCAGTTGGTCAACTTTTAAAGCATTGATGGCAGATGTTGGGGACGATAGAGCTTGGAGAATTGCTTACGATGAAGGAGTATTAGAAATCAGAATGCCGCTGGAAGAACACGAAGAACCCAAACGGCTTATAGAAAGCTTTGTAGAAGCCATTGTAGATGAGCTGGAAATTGAACTTAGGAGTCTTGGTTCGCTGACTCTTGAACGAGAAGATTTAACTCGTGCTGTAGAACCTGATTCCTGTTTCTACATTCAAAATGAATCTTTAGTGAGAGGCAGAAATATCAATTTGCCAAATGACCCGACGCCTGATTTAGCCATCGAGTCGGATTACACGAATTCATCTGTGAATAAGTTTACAATTTATGCTGCACTTGGCGTGCCGGAAATCTGGAGATATCAGGGGCCATCTCTGCAAGTTTATCAACGTGTGGAGGGAAAATATGAAATGTGCGAGCGCAGTTTAGCTTTTCCTTTTTTACCTGTTGCAGAAATTCCCGGTTTCATCGAACAAAGCAGAACAGTCGGACAGCGTGCTGCTGTGCGTTTGTTTCGGCAAAGAATTAGAGAAATTTTACCGAGTCAAAGTTAGCATCATGTTAGATTAAGTTTTTGTGTGTTTAAATATCGCAGATATTTTGCATATCTGTTATGAACAGGCAAGATGCCTGTTCCACAAATTTTTAAATCTAAAATCTAAAATCGATTGACAAATTCCTCTACTCTCTGCCAAACTCGCTCCAATAAATCTGGCGTGCTAACATCAAACCATTCAATTTCAGGATAAGCTCGAAACCAAGTCCGCTGTCTCTTCGCAAATTGCCGCGTGTGCAAAATTGTTAATTCTTTGGCTTCTTCAAGCTTAATGTCGCCAGCCAAATATAGTTTCATTTCCTGATAGCCCAGCGTGTTCAACAGTGGCAAGTCGCAGCCGTATTTTTTACACAAATATTCTACTTCAGCGATCCAACCGCGTTCTAGCATTTGTTCGGTGCGCTGTTTGATCCGATCGACTAAAACATCAATATCACAATCCAACCCAATTTGTAAAATAGGATAATCGGGAGGATTTTCGCCCTGCTGCTCGGAAATAGAGCGACCGGTGACATAAAATACTTCCAGTGCTCTTAAAGTTCTTACTGGGTCATTGAGGTGAATTTTCTCGGCTGCAGAGCGATCGACCTGCTGCAACATCGCGTAACATTGAGATTGTCCGAGTTCCGCAAGTTGCGATCGCAATTCGGGCATGGGTGCGACTCTCGGAATTTTTAAACCCCTGACAATCGATTTAATATATAAACCAGTCCCTCCCACCAACAACAGGGGGGGAGAAACAGGAAAATCGACAGCAGCAATTAATTTTTGAGCTTGTTGCTGGTAATCTGCGACTGTTAGAGTTGCTGTCGGATCGCAGATGTCAATCAAGTGATGGGGTACACAAGTGCGATCGACCGCCGTCGGTTTTGCCGTTCCGATGTCAAATTCGCGGTACACTTGACGGGAGTCCGCACTCAGGATCGAGGATTGTAGTCGCCCCGCCAAAGCCAAAGCCACTCCCGACTTCCCCGTCGCCGTCGCCCCGCAAATCGTAATTAATCTAGTCATAAGCCGTCGCACATTTCCCTATAAAAACTCTCAAATCCTCTCCTATCCATGCTTTCCAGCCTCTCCTACACTGATTCACCGCGATCGGGCTGGGCAGTCCTCAAGCAATCTCAAAACTATTCCCCTCCCTCCCCCCGATAAATTTCCCTTCAGAAAGCCCTAGCATCGCCTTTAACGGTTTTGTGCTATAATTTTAGAAGTTTTCCTATTTTATAAGCTTTCGGGGCTTTAGGCCTCATTATTGGAGCTATTTTTGTATGACCAGCAGCTACAGCGCCGACCAGATTCAAGTTCTCGAAGGTCTCGAAGCAGTCCGTAAACGACCGGGGATGTACATCGGTACCACCGGCCCGCGAGGACTCCACCATCTAGTTTACGAGGTTGTGGACAATTCCATAGATGAGGCGCTGGCTGGCCACTGCACTCACATCGAGATTGACATCAACGCCGACGGTTCCGTTACCGTGACAGACGACGGCCGGGGTATTCCCACCGGCATAGTTGCCAAGACTGGCAAATCGGGAATAGAAACAGTAATGACTGTACTTCACGCCGGCGGTAAATTTGGCGGTGGTGGCTACAAGGTTTCTGGAGGATTGCACGGTGTAGGTATTTCTGTTGTTAACGCGCTGTCCGAGTGGGTAGAAGTGACAGTTTGGCGCGACCAAAAAGAACATTTACAGCGCTACGAAAGAGGCAATCCCGTTACCGAACTTAATGCCAAGCCCAACAAAGGCAATCGCACCGGCACTTCAGTTTCTTTCTTGCCAGATACTCAAATATTTAGCACTGGTATTGAATTTGATTACACTATACTCGCCGGGCGCTTGCGAGAATTGGGTTATTTGAATGCTGGCGTGAAAATTACGTTTAGCGACCACCGTTTGGAACTGCTCAAAAGTAGCGAACCTCGCATCGAAACTTACTGTTACGAGGGTGGAATCAAGGAATACATCGCCTACATGAACCGCGAAAAGCAGCCTCTGCACGAAGAAGTTATTTACGTGCAAGGCGAACGCAATAACGTGCAAATAGAAGTTGCTTTGCAGTGGTGCGTTGATGCTTTTAGCGATAATGTTCTTGGCTTTGCTAACAACATTCGGACGATCGACGGAGGCACGCACTTAGAAGGTTTGAAGGCAGTTTTGACGCGGACGATGAATTCGATCGCCCGCAAGCGCAACAAAATCAAAGAAAACGAGCCCAACCTCGCCGGCGAAAACGTTCGCGAAGGTTTAACAGCCGTGATTTCGGTCAAAGTTCCCGATCCCGAATTTGAAGGTCAAACTAAAACTAAGCTAGGAAATACAGAAGTTCGGGGAATTGTTGATTCCTTGGTTGGCGAAGTATTGACCGAATATTTGGAGTTTCGCCCCCAAGTAGCTGACGCTATTTTGGAAAAAGCAATTCAGGCATTTAAGGCTGCTGAAGCAGCCCGCCGTGCCCGCGATTTAGTGCGCCGAAAATCAGTCTTAGAATCGTCTCCTTTGCCTGGAAAATTAGCGGACTGTAGCTCCAGAGACCCCGCCCTGTCTGAGATCTATTTGGTGGAGGGGGATTCTGCAGGCGGATCTGCCAAACAAGGGCGCGATCGCCAATTCCAAGCAATCCTGCCTTTGCGGGGAAAAATCCTCAACATTGAGAAAACCGACGATGCCAAAATCTACAAGAATAACGAAATTCAATCGTTAATTACAGCCCTGGGTTTGGGCATCAAAGGCGAAGAATTCGATCCGGGGCAATTGCGGTATCACCACATCGTAATTATGACTGACGCTGACGTTGATGGTGCTCACATCCGCACGCTGTTGTTGACTTTCTTCTACCGCTATCAGCGCGCACTTGTAGAACAAGGTTACATCTATATTGCCTGCCCTCCTCTCTATAAAGTGGAACGGGGACGCAATCATTACTACTGTTACAGCGATCGCGAAATGAACAATCTCGTCCGCAATGAATTTCCGGCGAATGCTAATTACACCATTCAGCGGTTCAAAGGTTTGGGCGAAATGATGCCGACACAGTTGTGGGATACGACGATGAATCCGGAAACTCGGACGCTGAAACGGGTGGAGATTGAAGATGCAGCAGAGGCCGATCGCATCTTTACGATCTTAATGGGCGATCGTGTCGCCCCCCGCCGCGAATTCATCGAAACCTACGGCCCCAAACTCAACCTCCTCGACTTGGACATCTAAGTTAGTTGACAGTTGACAGTTGACAGTTCTTTGCTGGCGAGGATGAGTCATTAGTCATTAGTCATTAGTTAGTGGCTGATGACTGATGACTACTGCCAACTGCCTACTGACTACTGCGAACTTTTGTTATAAAAATTAATACAATCTCTCATCAAATCGATCTAAGGTAAATGCTTAGGTAAATTTTAGATTTTTGGCGCATCCATCAGCTACCACAAAAATAGAAGGTTGGACAATATAGCATGAGCATCAATTTAGCGACCAAATTGCGTGAGGGAACCAAAAAGTCCCACACAATGGCAGAAAACGTCGGTTTTGTCAAGTGTTTTTTAAAAGGCGTTGTAGAAAAAACTTCTTACCGGAAGTTAGTAGGAAATCTCTACTTTGTCTACTCGGCAATGGAAGAGGAAATGGAACGCCAAAAGCAGCATCCGGTTGTTTCAAAAATTTACTTTTCTGAGTTGAATCGCAAACAAAGCTTAGAGCAAGATTTATTTTACTACTACGGTGCGAATTGGCGCGAACAAGTAGCCCCATCAGCCGCAGCTAAAGCTTATGTGCAGCGCATTCACGAAATCTCGGCCTCAGCACCGGAACTGTTAGTAGCTCATTCTTACACTCGGTACCTTGGCGATTTATCCGGCGGACAAATCCTGAAGGGAATTGCCCAGCGCGGGATGAATCTTTCCGAGGGAGAAGGCACTGCTTTCTATGAATTCCAGGATATTCCTGATGAAAAAGAATTTAAGGCTAACTACCGTCAGGCAATGAATGAACTGCCAATAGACGAAGCCACAGCAGAGCGAATTGTTGACGAAGCTAATGCAGCTTTCGGCATGAACATGAAGATGTTCATGGAGTTAGAAGGTAATTTGATTAAAGCTGTTGGTCAGATGCTTTTCAATACCCTGACGCGGAAGCGCGGTGGCGGCAGTACGGAATTGGTTACTGCTGATTGAGCCAACACTCATTGGCAATAATTTGAGCCTCGTTGAAGAGGAAAAACTTAAATCCTGGGGGTTTGATGGCTGCTTTTACAGTCACCAAAGCTCCGGGATTTTGCATGGTGGGCGATCGACTTTTTAACTCACAACTCAACACTATCACCTTCCCACGCCGCGATTAGGAGGCTGCTCGTCCGGGACAGGCAAAGAAGTGGGTCTTACCTGCCGCTCCAAATACTTGCTCAAAGCGTAAGCGATATCCCCACGAGTCATCGGCTTCAAAGGATTAATCTTATTAGTTGCGAGATCAACATTAACAAACCCTTCATAAAGTGCAGTAGCGATAGACTTTCTAGCCCAATTAGGAATTTCGCCTGCATCGGGATACTTAGCTAAAATCTCGGAAATGCTGGGATCTGGAAACTGAAAAACCCCGTAAGCTTGAGCAAAAATCGCCAAAGCTTCAGCGCGAGTCACCCTTTGATTTGGAAAAAACATTCCCTCGCGGTATCCACTCATCGTTCCCGTTTTCAAAGCAGTTTGAATCGCACTGTAAGCCCAGTAACTCTTCGGTACGTCCGGCAATTCCCTATCCGGTTTTTGAGCGGTTTTCCGGCGTTCCAAACCAAAAGTTTTCACTAAAATCATCGCCAAATCGGCGCGACTAACAAGGCCCTCAGCATTAAAATTGCCACTAGCATCTTTATTCATCAATCCTGCACTCACAACCCGATCTATGGGGTCAATTATGTCTTGAGATTGAACCGCCATTGGGACTCCTTGCACTAGCGCGATCGCCAAAAAAATACTCACTAACATTTTCACGATTTTAATCCTTTCTGTCGCTAAAACCATCATGAAAACAGCAGTAATATTTTTTATGGTTCCATCGTTATTATTCTGTGGTTTCGGCGGTGCGCGAGATTTGGGGATTATATATTAAAATCAAACAGTTGCTTCCGGCAAAGCACCCTGCATTTTACCAAGCCAATCAATCAAATTATCTAATTGCTTTTGGGCCGTCAAAACCGCCATACCTCGAATAGTAACCTTCCCCTTGCTGTAGACAAAACGAGAGCGCAAATGTTCCGGCAAATTAGCCTTGAGCAAATTCCAAGCAGGCTCTTCCATCGCCGTTTCCAAAACTATGTTCTGCTTATTCTCCGGTTTGATCCGAGAAAAACCGATTTTTTTAGCAATTTGTTTGAGTTCGACCACACGGATAAGTTGCTGGGCTGGAAGAGGAATTTGCCCATAACGATCGCACCAATCAGCCTGAATCTGCTGTAATTCTTCAGGGGTATTAGCATTAGCCACAGATCGGTAAGCGCTCATCTTTTGATCCAAATCTGCGATGTAATCAGCAGGAATAAACGCCGTCAAAGTGAGGTCGATTTGTGCGTCCTCCACTTTCGGAATTTCCTGACCCTTAATTTCCCGAATAGCCTCCTCTAACATTTCAGCATACAAATCAAAACCGATCGCCTCCATTTGACCAGATTGTTCAGTACCCAAAACATCACCCGAACCGCGAATTTCCATATCTCGGACGGCCAACTGATAGCCCGATCCCAACTGGGCAAACTCTTGAATTGCCCGCAGCCGCTGCCTTGCAGCATCAGACAGTTGGTTCTGCTTCGGATAAAACAGCCAAGCATGAGCTTGAATCCCCGCGCGTCCCACCCGTCCCCGCAACTGGTAAAGCTGACCCAAACCAAACTTCTGCGCGTCTTCAATTAAAATAGTATTGACTCGCGGAATATCCAAACCCGACTCAATAATCGTCGTGCACACCAAAATATCGAAATCTGCCGCACTGAAAGTCAGCATGACCGATTCTAATTCCGAAGCATCCATTTGACCGTGAGCGATCGCAATTCTGGCAGACGGAACCATCTCCTGCAACTGAACGGCCAACTCATCAATCCCCTCAATCCGCGGCACCACGTAAAAAACCTGACCGCCCCTGTCCAATTCTTGACGAATTGCCGATCGCACCACTTCCGGGTTATAGGGAGCCAAATGCGTCTGAATCGGGCGCCTGCTGGGAGGCGGAGTCGAAATCAAACTCATCTCGCGAATCCCCGACAGCGACATATACAAAGTCCGGGGAATCGGCGTTGCTGTCAGAGTCAGAACATCTACCTCTGTTTTGAGAGATTTAATAGCTTCCTTTTGCTTAACTCCAAACCGCTGTTCTTCATCCACCACCAACAAGCCCAAATCTCGAAATTTAATCGCCTTGCTCAAAACAGCTTGAGTACCGACAATCACATCTAATTCCCCAGTCGCCAAACGCTTGTGAATCTCCCGGCGCTCGGTTTCAGTGCGAAAGCGATTGAGCAAACCAACTTCGATCGGATAAGGGGAAAAACGCTCCGAGAGCGTGTGATAGTGCTGTTGGGTCAAAATTGTCGTCGGCGCGAGCAAAGCCACCTGCTTGCCCGCCGTAACCGCCTTAAAAATCGCTCTCAGAGCAACTTCTGTCTTACCAAAACCAACATCGCCACACACCAAGCGATCCATCGGTCGATCGCCCTCCATGTCGCGTTTCACATCCTGAGTTGCCTTCAACTGATCCGGTGTTGGCTGGTAAGGAAAAGAATCCTCCAACTCTTGTTGCCAAGGCATATCAGCAGGAAAAGCGTAACCTGTTTGTTTAGCTCTTTTAGCATAAAGATTCAGCAAATCCACTGCCAATTTTTTAACAGCTTTGCGAACCTTTGTTTTAGTTTTTTCCCAAGTTTGGCCTGTCAGCTTGTTTAGATCCGGTACTTTATCGCCTACAGTCCGAAACCTCGACAAAGCGCCCAACTGATCTGCCGCCACTCTCAGAGTACCGTCAGCGTATTGAATCAGCAAATATTCGCGAGTTTCCCGATCGATCGTCAAGCGTTCCAACTTGAGAAATTTGCCCACTCCATGCTGGCGGTGAACCACATAATCACCAGGGCTTAATTTATTCGGATCTACTTGCTTAGAAGCAGCGCGGCGGCGCTTGCGGACATAGCTAAAAGTAGCCAAAGAATGCTGACCGTAAAATTCCCGATCGGTAATTAAAACAATCCGAAAAGTCGGCAGAATAAAACCTTCCAATTCTGCCAGCCCGCTGTACTTCAAAGCAACCGGAATGTGCTGCAATTGCAACTTGTCGATCGCCAAATAATCGCGCGGATTCACCACAAATTGAGCCGGACAGTCGTGTTCCGAAAGCAGAGAAACCGATCGACTCGGTTGAGCAGAAACCAGAAAAATGGTAAAACCCCGATCGCGCTCTTCCCTGAGCATTTGAGACAGCTTCGCAAATTGGTGAGGCATCACCGGCACAGGCCGAGAAGCCAAATTAATCGCAGACGGTAGCTGGTCATCCCCGGAGGAGCTTTGAAATTTTTTAGCCGTAGAATCTTCTGCCAATTCTGAAAGTTCTAGCCGATCGAAAGCTGCGACATCTGCCATAGATTCAGCAAAAGTGCGGTGAATTTTCGGAACTTTCAAATTAGCAATTGGCAATTTTTCTGTTGCCTCACCAGCAACTGCCGATTCGCGATTACAATTATTCCACTGTTCCTGTGCATTCTCAAACCAGCGGTCGCTGTGAGCTTCGCACCCTTGGGGTTCGTCAATAACAACTAAAGTGTTTTCTGGCAAATAATCCAACAAAGATGCAGGTTGCTCGAACGCTAAACCCAACAGCCTGCGGACAAATTTTTCCCCTTCATTTTGCGCTTCCTTTTCGGGGTCAACCGAGCCTAGGTGGTTGATTTCGTCAAGCTTTTTTTCAGATAAAACTGCTTTAATAATTGTGTTAAAATTAGTAGGAGTTAAAACTAATCGCTCGACCTTATCGAGCGATCGCTGCGAAGACGGGTCAAACTCCCGAATTTGCTCCAAATCATCCCCAAACCACTCCAGCCGCACCGGCAACTCCGCCGCTACCGGAAACACATCGACAATATCGCCCCGGCGACTCCACTGGCCCTCCATTTCCACCAGAGTCACCCGATCGTACCCCATCGAAACCAGTTGGCGATCGAGTATCTTCGAGTCTTGAACCGCACCTCGCTTCAGCGTCAGACAGTAGGGTTCAAAAGCAGCAGGTGGTGGCAAGTGAGACTGGAGAGCTCTTTCGGTAGCTACAATCGCGATCGGCTTAGAATTAACGTTTGTTTCTCGTTTCTCGACCAAATCCGCCAGCACCTGCATTTGCCCCCACGTCATTTCGTTCTCGTCGGAGTAAGATAGCTCGTAGGGCGAAGCCTCCGAAGTTGGGTAAAAATGCACAGTCTGCCAGCCCATAGCCTCCAGCCCGGCCACCCAGCGGCCCGCTTCTTCTAGAGTGGCCGTCACTACCAGTAAACTCCGCCCTTCTTGCTGTGCGAGGGCAGAAGCTACTAAACCTTTGGGCAAGCGGGCTACGCCGGACAGTTGCACGTAGCGATGGCGCTTGAGCTTGTTGAGGAGTTCTGTTGCTAGGGGCGATCGCCCCAGGGTACGAATTATTGAAGAGAAAGTCATGCGCTTTTAATTTTAATCCCCGATCGGCGAAGGCTCTTTCCCTTTGCCTGTTAAGGAGATTGTACGACAAACATCCATGATTGTGCCGATCTGCTGTTGACGCTTTGAAACTTAACTGCGGATATACTTATGCTTTAATATCTCGATCCTGCGATCGCGATCGAGCCAGTTCCGTTAATCTAGTGACAGGTTTAGAAAAAATTTCGATTTTGCGATCGAGATTCGCAGCTTGCAGGCTTCTCCTTTAACCGGGCAGAGCGCTTCGTCGTTACTACCGAAAATTTTAGAAATGTCCCCAAGTACCGATATTCTGATTGTTCTCCTGCTGGTTTTCCTTAATGGCGTGTTTGTGATGTCAGAGATGGCCATCATCTCAGTACGGAAGGTGAGACTGCAACAGATGGCAAACCAGGGTTCAACGAATGCCCGCGTAGCTTTGGATCTGGCTAATGCCCCAAATCAGTTCTTGCCGACAGTTCAAATCGGGATTACGCTGCTGGCTATTCTGTCGGGCGCTTTCGGAGAAACGACCATTGCTAAAAGAGTAGAGCCTTTGTTGCTGCTGATTCCTGCCCTGGCGCCCTACTCTCACACGATCGCCTCAGTCATCGCAATTTTAACCATAACTTATCTGACCATAATTATTGGCGAACTCGTGCCGAAGCGGTTGGCCCTCAACAACCCTGAGCCGATCGCCTCAAGCGTCGCCATTCCCATGCGAATGCTCTCAAAAATAGGCGCTCCTGCGGTTTATGTTTTAAGTTATTCCACGGAATTAGTGCTGCGAATCATGGGGATTTTGCCCTCGACGGAACCGCAAGTCACAGAAGAAGAAATTAAAGTTTTAATAGAGCAAGGAACCGAAGCCGGCACTTTTGAAGAAGCCGAACAAGATATGGTGGAAAGAGTCTTTCGTTTGGGCGATCGGCGAGTCAGCGCCTTAATGACCCCGCGTCCCGATCTTACCTGGCTCGACCTCGACGACTCAGTAGAAGAAAACCGCCAAAAAATGCTCGGCAGCGGTCATTCTCGATTTCCAGTGTGTCAAGGAGGACTTGACAACGTTGTCGGTTTAGTACACGTTACTGATATGCTGTCTCGGACTTTAACTGGTCAACCCCTCGATTTAAGCGCTTCTTTACGGCGGCCTTTATTTGTACCGGAAAGCACGCGAGGGTTAAAAGTATTAGAGCTTTTCAAGCAATCTAGCAATCAAATTGCCTTAGTGGTAGACGAATACGGCGTGATTCAAGGATTGGTTACAGTCAACGATATTTTAGTCGAACTCGTTGGCGACTTTCCCTCGATTGAAGATGCTGACGAGCCGGAAGCTGTGCAGCGCGAAGACGGTTCTTGGCTGTTAGACGGAATGCTACCAGTCGAAGATTTTTTTGAGCTGTTTGGAATAGAAGAATTGTCCGCAGAACACAAAGGAAGTTACCACACAATGGGCGGTTTTGTGATTACAAATTTGGGCAAAATTCCCACAGCAGCCGAGCATTTTGAGTGGAACGGTTTGCGCGTGGAAGTAGTAGATATGGACGGCAACCGAGTTGATAAAATCTTGGTAATGCCGATCGACTCAGCGGGCGATCGATCTAAAACCCAACCAAAAACCTAAAATTTAAACTCAGCGGTAAGGTGCGCTGCACCCTAAATCAACCATTCAGCGGATATTTCAGACCTACTTCTTTTTGCTTCTAGCCTCATCTTTCCGCAAATATTCCAGAATAGAACGACCCACATAATTGCTAAAAACTACCTCTCCAGCTTGATTGTAGTGGCAGCAGCTATCTACATAAACAGCCTCTTTAGTCTTGTCAAAAACATTGACAGCATTCACTAGAGTGATATTATTTTTTTCCAAATTCGCAAACTTTTTTAAAAGAGCCGGATATCCAATTTGCACAGCTTTAGCATAAGGAGTATCCTTGTTAAAAGCAATCTGCTTTTCTGCTTCACCAAACACTCTTTTCGTCTGATAATATTGATTCGGCTGAAGAACATGAAAATAAGGCACATTACTAGCCGACAGCACTTTGTGCATAAAAATTGAACTTTTTGCCCAATTCTGAGCCATTTGTTCAAAAGCAACATCATCTTTCATAACAGAATTGTTAAGATTGATATAAACCACGCTGCCGCCGTCATCTTTCTCCGGTTGATTACTCTCTTTTTCAAACCTGATGACATCTTTTCGGTAGTTGTTTACCAAGTTTTGAACGTAAACAGAAGTTAAAGCGTCGCACGCAGCTAACTTGCATTGCCGCAAACTTTTCAAACCCTGATTAATCCTAGCTTTATTTTCTTTAATTGCGATCGTTGATTTCATCGCTTTTGTAGAAAGGCTATTATTCGCCAAGCTTGTCAGCGGCAAAATATGCTGAATGCTTGGCATCGCCAAATCGACTTTATTTTTATTGTTTAAATTAGAAAGTGCTACTTCATTAAAACCATCTATATTGACGACCATATCTAATTCTTGACCTAAAGCCAAAAAGTAGTTTAAAATTAATAATTGCTGCGGCTGTTTGTAGCCTCCCGTTGCAAAAGACAAAATTACAAATTCTTTATCTTTTAAACCAGGCAACTGTTTGAGGTATTTAGGTAAAATCTTGTTTTGAACTTCAAATATTCCATAACCAGAAGCCACTGAACCGCCGAATACTCCGATAATAAATTGATTGGGTTTAGTCTTTTTGAAAGGGTAATCGTAAGGTGAGATAAACCCATAGTTGTTATTTTTAAAACCGGGGCGAAAGTCGGGACCTGGTTTTTGAATAAATCCAAAAAAAGGATGAAATCTTTCGACAATAGACTCGTTCTTCAGCCGCACTCCTTCTAAATTAATTCCTAAAGCCGACTTATCTTGCGCCTTTTCTCTGGTATAGAAAAATTGCTTGTGTTTAACAAAATACCATCCCAAGGAACCCAGTTCCAGGAAAACCAGTAAAAGGGCTAAGTTAATCAAAGCAATTTTTAGAAATTCTTGTCCTTTTTGGACGAATTTTAAATCTTTCATAAACATCTATTTCGACTCCCTGACTACTTTAATAATCGAACTGGAAACATAGTTTGCCAATACTTCTTCTCCCACTGAATTATAGTGGCAGCAGGCATCTTTGTAAACCGTCTCTTTTGTATTATCTAAAATATTCACTGCGCTAAAAACATTAACCCCAGCTTTTTGCAAATCATCGACTTTGGACAACAATACCGGATAACCTTTTTCCACACCTTCAATGTAAGGACTCTTCTTGTCAATCGCGATTTCCTTTTCCTTTGCGGTAAACGCTCTCTTAGTAGGATAATACTGGTTGGGCTGGATAAAGTGAAAATACTTAATCTTTCTACTTGATAAAATTTGATTCATCGCGATCGACGATTCGTACCACATTGATGCCATTTTGTCAAAAGCAGCGGCATCCTGCAAAACAAAGTCTGCTTTGGGAATATATACTATATCGTTATTTGCCGTGTCTGGGTTGGATTGTTTGACTTGCCGATCGTACTTGACAACTGCTTGCTGGTAACTGTTGACTAATTGTCTCACTTGTAGCGAGGTAACAGCGTGACACAAAGCAAGTTGACAAGTTTGCAATTTGTCAATACCTGCTTTCAACTGTTTTTTGGTTTCGTTAATTTGCACGATCGAGCTCATCGCTTCCGGTGACAAGTTGTTGTTGGCTAAACCCGTCAGAGGCTGTATGTGCTGAACGCTGGGCATTCCTATTTCTACTTGGGCTTTGTTGTTTAAATTTGACAGTGCTACTTCGTTAAAACCGTCAATATTGATGACTAAATCTAACTCTTGACCCAAAGCCAAAAAGTAATTTAAAATTAATAATTGTTGGGGCTGTTTGTAGCCGCCGTTGCCAAAATTTAAAACAATAATTTCCTTGTTTGCAAATTCTGGATAAGCCTTCAATTTGTTAGACAATCTTCTAGTTACGTATTCATCTACTGCAAAGTTATTCGCCACTGAACCGCCAAAAATTCCGATAATAACTTGATTTTTATTGCTTTTAACAAACGGATATTGGTAGAGGGAAAAAAAGCCCTGCTTGTTGACTTTTAACTTTAATTTTTCATTGGTGAAAGCACCTTGTTTGAGTACATAGCCAAAAAGCGGGTGCAGTCTTTCTACGATTGATTCATCAAGTCTAATGCCGATTCTTTCAATATCCTCTACTACTTTTTCTTTGGATTTAATTCTGGTATAAAAAAACTCCTTTTGGTTGATAAAATAAAAAGCTAGCGATAAAGCTTCCAGACAAATAAAGGCGATCGCCAAATTAACCGCGATTATAATTAATATATTTTTGCCTTTTTCGACCGCCGGTGAATCTTTCATGAAATTTGACTGATTACGGTTGTTTTTTGGGGACTTGAGACTGCTTCAAGTGTTGGCACAAATTTCGGTTAATCAGGATACTGGCCAGCCGGTGCCCGAGTTCATTCCAGTGACCCCCACAGGGTACAGAATTCTCAAAACCGTGGGCGCAGACTTGATATTTTTCAGTGTAACCTTGGAACTGTTCGGCTAAATTCAGTACCCGAAAACCCTCGCGCGCGCCCAATTTTTCCAGCCGCCTCTCGGGATAAAACAAATCCTGAATGTTGTTTTTTGTCATAAAATCTTTTCGCGTCTGGGCTTCCGGTCTAACTTGCATCGGATCGCCGATCGTCACAACCAAGAAATCAGCATTTTTCTGCACGACTTCATTCCGCATCGTCACAATCAAACCCTCTGTCACCCTCCAAGCCTCGGACCAAGCTGCATCATGAGGTTCCTTGAGGTTTTGGGTACTTAACTCGGTAAAATCCTCCGATAGCTCCCGCTTTTTCCTATCTAAGTCTACCTTTTTAATGACCTGCAAAATTCGCGAATTGTTGACGAGCAAACTGGGCATCCGGTCTACGAAGGAAACTGCTCTTTGGTTGCGGTCGATCGGCGCCAGATTGCGAAAAGACATATCCGGTACTAACTTGCCACTAGCATCATAAGCAAAAAATGGTCGGTAGCGATCGTATTCTAGTTTCGGAGAATTATTTATCACATCATTGCCAATAAAAAAAGCAAGAATTACAATATCAGGACTGTAATCCCACACTTTTTTTCGCAGCATTATCAATTCTTGAGCAGTACCGTAACCCTGCACGCCGAAATTGATGACCTCAACATTTTTGCGTCCCTTAACGGCCTCGCAGTTGCCTAACTTTCGTTCCAATTTCGACCAGAAAGTTTGTTCGACAGGTACGTGAATTGCTTCGGTGAAGGAATCGCCCAAAACCGCCACGCGCAAAGTATTTGGAGGTTTGGCTTTTGTATGTTCGCGATCGCGCAAACCCTCGCTATTCACCTGCACAAAACTCGCACCTTCCTCATTCCACTCCCCCGACGCACCCGGTTTCAGCTTCCAGCCCAAATTCGGATCGGAAGTGTGGAAACGAGTTGGCGCCGAGTCTACAAAATCTCCTATTTTTGGATAGCCTTCAATACTCGCCACCCGCAATCCAACTTCACCAATTATCACCCCCATCAATAAACCACCGAGTGTCAAACCTAAATTGACACCCAAATTCTTCAACTTGCTCATTATTTCAAAACAGCGTGTAAATAAATGGAGCAATCACAGAACCGTGACTCAATACAATCAAAGCTCCCAAAAAGACTAAAGTCACAATGAGCGGTAACAGCCAATACTTTTGGCGTTCTTTCATAAACGCCCACAAATCTTTGATAAAATCTAAAGTTGCTTCAAACACTTAAAAAGGACGCTCCATACTAACTTTTGTTCTTGATTTACTTGGGATGCGGTAAGTATCCATTTTAGGATTGAGTTTGCGCCGCATTGCATCTTCGCCGAAAATGTTTTTGATCACTCCCATCGGCAAAATTACCAGGTAAAAAACTATCCCTAGGACGATCGGCGTTTGGATTTTGTGGAGGATGAGTCCAAAGCGCATCCACCCGTGATAAATGGGATTTAGCGATTTCGGCGCAACCAATGCTAGCACGATTAGGACTGCGCCGATTGCCCAGGGCAGCCAAAAGGGCAACCAAGGTATAGAATGTCTCCTCAGTAAAGGTACTAACCCGAACAGCACTGCAATCAGCCCGCCAATTAGCAGCCCGAAATCGCGCAGGCCTTTTTTATCGAGTTTTTTAATTTCGTCGCTCATTAGAAATTGGGAATTGGGAATTGGGAATTGGGAATTAGGAATTGGGAATTAGTTATTCGTTCCAACAAATAACTAATAACTAATGACTAATGACTAATCTAGTTCAAATTCATTTTTCCAAGCATCATCTTGTTTCCAAGGAATTTGTTCGGACTTGGGAAGCAAGTAATTTTCCAACACCAGATAGTCCATTTCGGTTCGCATGAAACAGCGGTAAGCATCCTCTGGAGTGCAAACAATGGGTTCGCCTCGGACGTTGAAAGAAGTATTTACCACAATAGAACAGCCAGATCGCTCTTCAAAATGGCTGATTAAGTCATAGTACCGAGGATTGGTTTCTTTGTGAACAGTTTGGATGCGAGCCGAGTAATCGACGTGGGTAACAGACGGAATCTCCGATCGCGGAATGTTGAGCTTTTCAATGCCAAACAACTGCTCTTGTTCGGGAGTCATCGGAATGCGGAGACTGGATTTGACAGGTGCTACCAATAGCATATAAGGGCTAGAATGGTCAATCTCGAAATAATCGGCAACTCGTTCGGCTAAGATTGACGGTGCAAAAGGTCGAAATGATTCCCGATATTTAATTTTCAGGTTCATCACCGACTGCATTTTAGCACTGCGGGGATCGCCAATGATCGATCGACCGCCCAGAGCCCGTGGCCCAAATTCCATCCGCCCCTGGAACCATCCAACCACATTTCCCTGTTCCAAAATCTCAGCCAACTGCGGCATTAATTCGGCATCGTCCAATCGGTGATAGCTGGCTTTTACAGCATCCAAATATTCGAGAATTTCTGCGTCAGTAAACCTTGGCCCCAAATATGAGCCGCGCATTTGATCGTGACAAGTTAAATGAGCAACAGACTTCGCCACAGTTGCCACCGCTTGGTTTGTAGTGAGAACTTCAGTCCTCTCCTCAACCGCTGCGTTTGTAGTGATAAGTTCAGTTTTGAGGGATTCTATACTATTTGCTGTCGAGTTCGCGCTCACAGTGCGAGTTTGTTCGCAATACTGATACCAAATCGCCAAAGCCGCGCCCAAAGCACCGCCAGCATCTCCCGCTGCAGGCTGAATCCAAATATCTTTGAAAATACCTTCCTGCAATAGTCTGCCGTTAGCAACGCAGTTGAGAGCAACGCCACCCGCAAGACAAAGATAATCGACATTCAATTCTTTTTTAACTGTTCTGCAAAGTCGCAAAACAACTTCTTCGGTAACAACTTGAATGGAAGCTGCAATGTCCATTTCTCGCTGAGTTAATTTTCCTTCAGCTTGACGCGGCGGCCCTTCAAACAGTTCGTCAAACTTCTTGTTTGTCATGGTTAAGCCAACTGTATAGTTGAAATAATCCATGTTCAAACGAAAAGTTCCGTCATCTTTGAGGTCTATTAAATAGTTGAGAATTTTGTCTACATACTTGGGTTCGCCGTAAGGAGCTAAACCCATGAGTTTGTATTCGCCAGAGTTGACTTTGAAGCCGGTGTAATAGGTGAAAGCTGAATAAAGCAAACCCAAGGAGTGGGGAAAATCGATTTCCCACTGAGGTGTAAGTTGGTTGCCGTCTCCCAGCCAAACCGAGGTTGTGGCCCACTCGCCCACGCCGTCGAGGCACAAAACGGCTGCTTTTTGAAAGGGGCTGGGGAAAAATGCTGATGCTGCGTGGGATTGGTGGTGTTCGGTAAATAGCAGAGATGGCAGTTTATTTGTTTTGCAGTTTGCTATTGCTGCCAGATCTCTTTTGAGCATGGTTTTGAGGTAAAGCTTTTCTTTGAGCCATATCGGCATGGCGGTTACGAAAGAGCGAAAACCTTGGGGTGCGTAGGCTAAATAGGTTTCGAGAAGGCGCTCGAATTTGACTAAAGGTTTGTCGTAAAAGACTATGCGATCGAGTTCCCGCAAATCTATGTTCGCTTCTTTCAAGCAATAAGCGATCGCATTCTTGGGAAATCTGGCGTCGTGCTTTTTGCGGGAAAATCTTTCTTCCTGCGCTGCGGCTATAATTTCTCCGTCGCGAATTAAGGCTGCGGCGCTGTCGTGGTAATACGCCGAGATTCCAAGTATGTTCATTCGTCTCCTCACAAATCGCAATGCGTTTGTATCTGACTATTTAGAATAGCTATCGATTATAGCTCTAGATGTGCTGATTGGGAATTGAGTTTTGCGATCGCCTCTAATTTTACCTGGATCGATGTCGGTGTGCTGCCCGAGGCCGATCGGCTGTTAGAGAGCATTTAAGCTAGCGCCGGCTTATCCTGCGCCCCCAAGCTCTGAAGTAAGTTACCACCGGGAATTGATAAAATTCACCGATCAACCACAGCACAATGCCTAAATGGGACAAAAAAGCTAAGCCTGTCCAAGCTGCGGGCAGCCACGACAACCGGCTGCCGGGAACCGGGGGAAAATAGTAAGCTGAAAGTCCCAGCAAGGTAGTGGGAAGGAAAATTAGACCCAGAGCCGCTGCTAAGTAGGGCCATCCAAATTCTACCCCTTCGAGGTGGGCTCCTATCCACTGTTTGCCGTTCCAGTGCCAAGTTACAGGCGGTTGGCGATCGGCCATTTGGAGCGATTGTCTTTCAACGCTGGCGGTATAAATGTGCTGGCAGAAGTTGCAAGCTAGGGCGTCCATCAGCGCTAGGGTGGAAATTTGACCCGTGCGGCACACGGGACAGGGATATGTATCTTGAGGGTTGAAAGGTCGGGTTGATTTTTTGAAAATCTGCATAGATCAGGCTGTTTGTCAAGATATTGAGCGATCTTAACAAAGTACAGAGATTATGCGTTGGCTGAGGGCCCTTTTTCTATGATTGTTGGTGATTTCACAGGTTTTTTCACGCTTACGGGCCCCACGGGTCAATGCAGTTTCATGGTGGAGGATTCGGATTAATTGCGGTGATTGTTGCTGTACCGAATTCTGGCTCCTGCCCAGTGAAGTTTTTCCCTCAAAGTGTTGTAATAAGAATAGTTTTCCCGCAAAATGATAAACTTGGCTTCGCAGTCTGCCCTCCTCACGTCTACGCGCTGTCCTGGCCAAATTGCAGTACCCAAAATGCCGTCTGTCCAGAGTTTTGTACTGAGTTCGTAATCTGCTAAAGGCCAAATGCTGACGACTGAACCGGGTGGTAGGACGATCGCCCGACTGGATAAACTCAAAGGGCAAATCGGAGTAACTGCGATCGCATCCATGCCGGGGTGAATAATCGGCCCGTTGGCAGATGCGGTGTAGCAAGTCGAACCGGTAGGAGTTGCCACAATTAAACCGTCGCCTTGATACTGATCGACTACTTCGCCGTCAACTTCCATTTCTAGAATACAGCTCGGCATTCGATCGGCTGAAGCAGGTTTGACACACATTTCATTGAGTGCCAAAAAGCGATCGCTTTCCGGTTCGAGATTAGTTCTGTTTCCCTCACAAATCGCCGCCTGCAACATCATCCGCTTCTGTACGGCATACCTGTCTTCCGAAAGTCTGTCCCAAATATCCTCAGTATTTTGGAAATCCTCAAAAGACTCGCTTAAAAAACCCAGATGTCCCCCCACATTCGCTGCCAAAATCGGGATGCCGTCAGCCGCCAAATTCCTCGCCGCAGCTAGGGCCGTACCGTCGCCCCCCAGCACTACCGCTAAATCAATTGGGTTGTTACTAGAAGCTAAAAACACCGGATACGGGTTATCTTTCGGGCCACTCGGCCCCATTAAAACGTGACACCCGCGACTTTCTAATTGGCGGGCACACTGTTCTGCCCACCGCTGGCTGAGGGTATCTCTGGCTTTGTGGGCGATAATTACTTGTTTTAGTTGCACAACCTATCGATTTTAGATTTTAGATTTTGGATTTTAGATGATTAGATTTTAGACCCACATTCCGCACTTCAAAATGTAATATGTAATTATTACACCTGTTTGGTAGTTTGGCAAACACCAAAACAGAAAAAGCTAAATATTTATACGCAAACAAAACAAATAAAACGTCAAATAACTCAGAACTTTCGTATTACTTGGCATACTACAAATTGACGTGCGGAATGTGGGTTTAGACTGAATTGCCGCGACCGGGACGATCGCAGTGCACATCCATTTTAGATTTTAGATTTTGGATTTTAGATGATTAGATTTTAGACTGAATTGCCGCGACCGGGACGATCGCACTGTACTCGGAAAAATATTATTCCGATGCCACAGGGCCTCTCCCCTCGGAGACTCTCCCTGTGGTTTATAGCAATTCCAAAAAGTAATCCAATTTTGGGCAAGCTGCAAACCATTATCTCACATCAATTCCGGTTAGATCGGAATGATTAAACCACAGAGGACGCAGAGGATACAGAGGAAGGCAAGAGCGATGAATAATTCCGATGAAGGGCGGATTTGATATCATCTGTCATTCCCAATTCTTTAATCGAAAATCGAAAATCGAAAATGGTATTATCCCTCGGTGCGGCTAGATTTGGGCCGCGGCCAGATAATGCTGGAATCGGCCGCGAGGAGGCGAGAAACTGCGATCGCCCCAAAGCGGTTGAGGTGGCTGGGGTCAAAAAAATAGTCGTTACGGCCCGGCCAGCGCTGCGACAAGTCGCGGAAAGCGAAGCCTTTTTGCCGCGAGAGTTGATCCATTCGCTGCCGGAACTGCTGTTCTGCCCACAGGCGAGTTCCGTCTAAGTAGTCGTTGGTGAGGGGCAAATTAACGAAAATTAGGGGAATTTTGCGAGCTTTGGTAAATGCTACAACTGAATTAAAGGCTGTTGCTTGTTTGCCTCCGAGGTTGAAGTTTTCGTAGTCGCGATCGTACTGGCCTGAAACGTAAGCGCGTTCTCGATAATAAGTGTTGGGATTGTACCTGCCCGACATAGCCATGAATCCGTTGGAGTCGATCAAATCTGCTAATTCGCTGACTTGCCTCATTGCTACTGTTGTCGGCTGCAAGACTGGAATCAATTGTGCTTTTTGGGTTCCTGCATCCGCTGTGATCGCTTTTAAATGATATCTTGCTGCATTTGAGGCAACGGGCAAGATGCCCGTTCCACTGGACAGGAATTTGAGTGTGGGGTGGGCATCTTGCCCGCCCCTGAAAGGTTGATCGACAGATGCCTGTGCTCTGCGGAAAGTATTGTTAGCGCAGGGCTGTGGGAATTTGTAACACAGCGGAATCTCGTTGGGTTCATCCGACGGCAGTTCGGGGCGAATGCCTGCTGCTAAAAGTTGGCTGCCTTCAGAATCCACGATCGAATTAAAAGTGCGATCGTCCCGGCCGCTGTTAAATCCCCGCACACCGTCCGCCCAGACAATCATTTGAGGCAAATGATCAGGCTTCAAAAGCCGCCGCAGTTGAAAGTCAACTACTTGTGCAGTTGCGCCGTTGACTGAAAAGTTAAATACTTTTAAGCCCGGACTGCCACTTTGGGCCAAAGATTGTTTTAGCTGTTTGGGATCGACACCCTGCAATGCGCGGGAACTACCGACAATCAAAACATCTGGTGGCCCGACCGCAGCAACGTAGGATAGGTAAAGTTCTAGTTGTTCGTTGAGCAAATCGCTGCTGAAGCTGACTGTACTGGCTTGCGATCGGGTTGCGCCCGCTTGCTGCTGGGAATAAACGAGGTTTCTCATGTACTCGATTACTTTTTTCTCCGCAAACGCCCGTCTGGGACTGCCGGGGGGAACGGCTTGCATCCAGGCGACGGCCTGCACCCACAGGGCGGCTACTTCGTCCCAGTCTTGTTTTGAATTGGCTGATTGAGCCAAATTAGAAGCTTGGGTGGCAAAGTTAACGGCCTCGGTGAAGCCATCGTTTTGGGGGCATGAAGAAACGCTGAGGGATTTTTTGGTTTGGTTGGCGTTTCTAGCTAACAGAGACGTTGGGGACTGCGCTAAGACTGAAGATGCGATCGAACCAGATGTCGCTGCGGTGTTGGGCTGCTTGGGGGACGAAGATCCGACTGTTAGCGCGAGCACGGCCGCTGTGGCGAAGGTACGTTTGAAGATGTTGGTACTGAGGCTAGCAATGTAGCGGCGAATCATACAGCTTTCAGCGAGCGCGAAATATTACTAGATATTACCGCAAACTGCCCATTTGTCTGCTGCCGCGATCGTGATGTTAATTGAGTATTTATGTATGGGATTCGATGACTGCTTCGGCTTGCAGGGCGATCGACCTCAATTTATCCAATGTATCCTGGTTCGCACTCTGCCATAACCCCCGCTGACGAGCTTCTAGCAATCTTTCCGCCATATCTCGCAGTGCCCAAGGATTGTTTTCTTGAATAAATGTCTGCACTTTCTCATCAAAAATGTAAGCCTCTGCGATTCCTTCATACATAAAATCCTCTACACAATTTGCCGTAGCATCGTAAGCAAACAAAAAATCAACAGTTGCTGCAATTTCAAAAGCACCTTTATAACCGTGTCGCATCGCACCTTCTATCCATTTGGGATTTACAGCCCTGCTGCGGTAAACCCGCGCAATCTCTTCTTTGAGTTGTCGCACTTTCGGATTCTCGGGAATCGAGTTATCCCCGAAATAGGTTTCAGGATTTTTGCCTTGCAAATTGCGAATTGCAGCAGTCATTCCGCCTTGGAATTGATAATAATCATCCGAGTCGAGGATGTCGTGTTCGCGGTTGTCTTGGTTTTGCAAAACTATTTGCATTTGGCCGAGGCGTTGTTCAAATGCTTCGGGTGCAGAACATCCCCATTCACTCTGTTTAACTCCTGCTAAATCTCCCGGCAAATTTGAGGAACTAGAGGAGGTATAGGCGTAACTGCTCCAATTAATGTAAGCTTTTGCTAAATCGCTGTCGTCTGTCCAGTTTTGAGCTTCAATTATGCCTTGAAGTCCTGCGCCGTAAGCACCTGGTTTTGAGCCAAAGACTCGAAATTGCGATCGCCCTTGCGCCTCTTCCTGACTCAAACCTGTAGATTCCCAATACTGAATCTCTGCTAGAACTTGTGCTGCTAAAGGATTATTTTCTGGAGATTCGTCTAAATCTGCCACAGCTTTTACCGCACTGTCAAACAAATCAATTAAGTTAAAAAAAGCATCCCGAAAAAATCCCGAAATTCGCAAAGTAACATCAACCCGCGGCCGTCCCAAAACTGAAATCGGCAATATTTCAAAATCTACAACCCGGCGCGAAGGCCCATCCCAAACTGGTTGAACTCCTATCAGCGCCAGCGCTTCTGCGATGTCGTCTCCCCCCGTCCGCATGGTGGATGTTCCCCACACTGACAAACCCAAAGTTTTCGGATATTCGCCGTTTTCTTGGGTGTATCTTTCGATTAAAGTTTCAGCAGCAACTCGGCCAACTCTCCAGGCGGTTTCTGTGGGGATGGCACGGATATCTACTGAGTAAAAATTGCGACCGGTGGGCAATACATCTGGTCTGCCGCGAGTGGGCGCGCCGGATGCACCGCTTGGTATGTGCCGCCCATCTAGTCCGCGCAACAGGTTGGTAATTTCTTGGTTTGTTTGGAGGAGTGAAGGTAAAAGATAGTTATTTATCCAGTTTAATTCTTGTTGGGTTGCTTCTCCTATTTGGATATTTTTGCCCGCAGATGAACCCGGATTAATGCGGATGTTTTCGATTAAAATTTCTACTAATTCGGCGGCTTTTTCTTCTAGTTCTGCTGTTAAATCGCCTGCTGTGCGGTGCTGAATTATTGACGTTGGAGCGCAGGTTAAGGGGTCAAAATCGTAGCCTGAGTCTTCTGCGAGGGCACGGGTTAAGCCCGATCGCCCGTTGGTGGGATGGCGGGCGATCGCAATTATCAAATCTCTCAACTGTCTACCTTCGGGACAGTGCCCGAAAATGTGCAATCCGTCGCGGATTTGGGATTCTTTGAGCTCGCAAAGATAGCCGTCGGTGCGAGTTATAAATTCTGTAAATTCCGATTTATTTAGCTGTATTCCTAAGTCTTTATCTAAGTTTTCTTTGTTGGTGAGGGCGAGAATGCGATCGCGAATCATCGGTAATCTAGACGGATCTAAACTTTGGGCTTCGCAATACTCATCAATTAAAGTTTCCAACTGCTGCAAAGGCCCGTAGAGTTCGGCGCGAGTCATCGGCGGTGTCAGGTGGTCAATAATCACCGCTTGCGATCGTCTTTTTGCTTGCGAACCTTCCCCCGGATCGTTGACAATGAAGGGATAAAAATTCGGCATCGCGCCTAATGCCACTTCTGGATAACATTTGTTAGACAATGCTATACTTTTACCGGGAAGCCATTCTAAATTGCCGTGTTTTCCGGCATGAATTATAGCGTCAATTCCCAACTTTTCTCGTAGCCAATAATAGTAAGCTAGATAATTGTGAGTGGGTTCTAAGTCTGGGGCATGATAGTTCAAACTCGGGTCAATTTCATATCCCCGCGATGGTTGAATTCCCACAAACACATTCCCAAACTGAATTCCCGGAATCGGAAAAGACATATTGTTACTTATTAAATCTTGTGCATAGCTGCCCGGAAGCCCCCATCTTTTACAAATCCCATCCTGTACTTCCTGGGGTAGAGTAGCAAAATATTTTTCATATTCTGCCAAATATAAAGATTGATGAACAGGCCGCAATTCGCGTCCTTCCGGGTCATTTGTCACGCCCGAAGTTAACAGTTCAATTAACTCGTTGCCACTAGCCGGGATGTTTTCAATTTGATAGCCAGCTTGCTGCATAGCTTTGAGGATTTCGACACAGCTAGCGGGCGTATCTAAGCCGACGCCGTTGGCTAAGCGGGCGTTGCGAGTGGGGTAATTTGCTAGAATTATGGCGATGCGTCTGTTAGCGGCTGGGGTTTGTTTCATTTTCACCCAGTTCGCGGTTAAATCTGCTACAAATTGAATGCGATCGCCCGCTGCTACATAGCCTACTACATCTGTTTCTAATTCGCTGTTCCAAGTCTGTACCGCTTTAAAAGAAACAGCCCTAGTAATGATTTTTCCGTCTACTTCTGGCAATGCTACATTCATCGCCACATCCCGGGGCGAAAGTCCCTGAAGTTCCGTTTCCCACTGTTCCAAACCGCCACCGCTGAAGATTGCTTGCAATACGGGAACGTCTAAGGATTTTAAGCTGTTTTGTTCCGGTTCTTGACTGCTGAAACCGGAGACTGCAAAACTTGTGGTGTTGAGCAATAATTGAATGGGTTCTGATTCTTTGGGCTGGAAATATTCCAGCAATTCTATTTGCAAATCTGGTTCGCGCAAAGAAGACACAAAGACGGGAATCGGTACTAAGTTTCGCTCTGCTAGAGCTTGACAAAGTGCATCAATTGGTGCTAAGTTTCCTGATAAGTAATGAGCACGATAAAATAAGATTCCGACTTTAGCCAGGGTTGGTAAATTTAATAAATTATCGGGTAACTTATTTTGTATTGTGGAGCAGGCCTCATTTTGTATTGTGGAGCAGGCCTCATTTTGTATTGTGGAGCAGGCCTCATTTTGTATTGTGGAGCAGGCCTCATTTT
>NZ_JAUBQW010000037.1:29227-47351 GCF_036701485.1 Microcoleus sp. Pol11C3
GTATTGTGGAGCAGGCATCTTGCCTGCTATCTTGTAAGGGCAGGCAAGATGCCTGCCCCACAATATTTGTCCATTCGTAAATTCCGACGCGGGAGACTGTTTGAGGTAGGGGTGGATTGTAAGCAGTTTTCAGGCAAGTATCGGCGGCCAATTTGAGTGCGTTAACAAAGTTTTGGACTCCGCCTTCTGTGAAGTAACGCCACAGTTTATTGACTGCTAATAGCGATACATTGGAATGGCTGATTAAATCGGGATCGGGACTGTCTTCTCCCGGCATTACAATCAGTGAGGCGTTAGTTTTCTGCACCGTTTCCCGCAGAGTTTCTAACCCGTAAGACCAATAAGAACGCCCTCCTAAAAGTCTTAATATTATGACCTCTGCGCGTTCTAAAACTTCCTCGGCATAAGTATCAATTGTTAATTGTTGCTGCAACTGAAGCAGGTTTACTGCCCGCACTTTGGGGAATGCTGCCGGCATTTTGGATGCGGCGGCTGCGAGAGTTTGAATGTCGGTGTCAGCAGCACTAATAAATACTATTGGTGCTGGGGTTTGCTGAATAAAAATTACTCCTTCTGCTTGAGGGTTCCAACCTCCCGGTGTGGCGGCTATTTTGTGCATTAATTTTTCCTCTATATATAACAAGTCGAAATTAAACGAACTCTCAGAGGCACAGCCTCTGGCTTAATTATGCCACGAAAAAAGCGATCGCAGCCTCGGAATGCAAGTCGTAGGATTTTGGAGAGGACTTGCATTCCGAGGCTGCGAACCAAATTACATAAAACATGAAAATTTTATAATGTTATAAATAAAACTCCTCCCATCATGATAGCAGCCCCTAAAAATCTTTCCTGAATATCTTTTTCCTTGAAAATGAAATGGCCGAACAGTACACCCATTAATACGCTGGTACGCTTAAGTGCTATTACTTGCACGACTAAAGTCATTGTCAAAGCTTGCATCTGAAAAATGACTCCTAAAGCATTGAAAAATCCCATGGTCATTAGCATAGGTAAGTACTGGATAATTTGGCGCTTGGGGTTAGAGGTTTTGTGCAGTAAAACTGGCAGCAATAGGACACTCATAGTCGTCAATAAAGCGAATACCCAAAAAATCGGGGAAGAGTTTTGCACGCCGATTTTGTCAAAATTTGTGGTAATACTCCAGAGAAAAGCTACGAGTAACATCAATTTTGACCCTGGTTGGTGCAGAAGTGCTTTGAAGGGAGCTAGGTAGCCTTGAGATTTTTCTTTGATGTTTAATAGATAAGAGCCCATGACTATGAGAAAAACTCCAATACCATCAAAAAAATTGGGATATTCGCCGACAATTAACGGTGAAGTCAGCAGCATGAATAAGGGCGTCAAAGCTACCAGTGGCACGGTGAGGGATAAATCCGACAGTTTGATAGCTTTAATGTAGAGGAGAGCAATGACTGCGTTCATGCTGCCTCCGATTAACAAAGCTATCCAAAATTGCTGGTTTAATGGAGGTATTTCTATGATAAATAGCAACGGCGTTAAAAAGGCTGCTGTAAAAAATGTTAGCGACCAAGTTACGACATATTCGTCGTTTGCTTTCAGGTTGTGCTTGCTAACAACATCTTTTACGGCTTCAAAAAAAGCGCTCAAAAGTGCAAAAATTAACCACATCATCCTAAATATGCGCTCCTGACTCGATCGTCGTTTAGCAAATCTGATGCCAACCCTGTGAGAGTAATGTTACCAGCTTCTAGCACGTAACCCCGATCGGCAATTTGCAGTGCTAAATTGGCGTTTTGTTCGACTAAAAGGATTGTAACGCCTGTGGAGCGGAGGTTTTGAATGATTGCAAAAATTTCTTTGACGATCGCAGGTGCTAAGCCTAAACTAGGCTCATCTAATAATAGCAGCTTCGGGCGGCTCATCAGAGCACGGGCGATCGCCAGCATTTGCTGTTCCCCGCCGCTGAGGGTTCCTGCTAGCTGGCGACGCCTTTCTGCTAGGCGCGGAAATATCTCAAATTGGCGCTCTAAATCGGCTTTTACTGCTGCCGAGTCCGATCGAATATAGGCCCCCAATTCCATGTTAGTTAACACCGTTTGCTGGGCCAAAACCCTCCGCCCTTCTGGACTGTGGGCGATTCCCAATTTAACAACTTCGTGAGGGAGGCGGCGGGTAATATCGCGCCCGTTATAAATAATTTGTCCTTGTCGCAAATTAACTATTTTAGAAATCGCTCTCAGCGTGGTACTTTTGCCTGCACCGTTGGCGCCGATGAGACTGACAACCTCGCCTGCATTAATTGTTAGATTAATATTTTCTATGGCTTGAATTCCCCCATAATTTACAGAAAGATTTTTTAATTCTAAGAGAATGTTTTGGGTGGTTTTGGGTGGGCTATGTTGCATTTTGTGGGACTTGATTGTTGATAACAAAACTGTCTATTTTCCAGCACTCCGCTAGGGGTTTAAACCCCTGGCTCATAGCTGAAGTCCCCTTAAGAGGACTGGAAGATTCATTTAAGGCTAACTATTAATTTTACTCGTTCCCCGCCCGAGCAGGGAAACATTTACAATTTCTACGTTTCATCTCCCAAATAAGCCTCAATTACTGCCGGGTCATTCCTCACAACAGCAGGTTCTCCCAAAGCAATAAGCTGACCGAAATGCAAGACAGCAATTCGATCGCACAATCCCATAACTAGCGGTACATGATGCTCGATAAATATTACAGTTAAATTGAATTGTTGGCGCACTTCGCGGATAAATTCGCTTAATTTGTGCTTTTCATTGGGATTCATCCCTGCTGCAGGTTCATCTAACAGCAATATTTGCGGTTCTAGAGCTAAAGCGCGGGCTATTTCTAAGCGCCTCTGGTCGCCGTAGGGCAAGTTTTTGGCTTGTTCGCCCGCGCGATCGCCCAATCCGACTAAATCCAACAATTCTAAGGCTTTCCGCTGGGTTTTGCGTTCCATTGCGTTAGATGCTGGCAAGCCGAGAATCCCCGCCAGCAAGGATAAAACAGGATTGCCCGATCGACTGTGGATGTGTCGGGCGATCGCCACATTTTCTAGGACAGAAAGTTCCCCAAACAACCGAATATTTTGAAATGTTCTGGCTATACCTTTATTAGCAATTTGATAAGGTCGCAGTTTAGAAATATTTTCATTTTGATAAATCAGATTGCCACTAGAGGCAGGTATCAGTCCAGTCATTACATTAAATAGAGTTGTCTTCCCCGCGCCGTTAGGGCCGATCAATCCAAAAATTTCGTGTTTTTCAACTGTAAAAGATACGTTGTTTACAGCAATTAAACCACCAAAACGACGAGTTAATCCTTTGGCTGCTAAAACAGGATTGCTTGTTGAGAGGGTAAGGGGTTCGGAAATCATAAACAAATCATAGAATATAAGATATCTAATTATGCCTTAGACTGCGGAATGTTCTTAAAGTCCCCCTTTTTAAAGAGTATTTAGGGCGATCGATTTCACCACGGACAAGCACAAATTTAGATCGCCCAGAGTCCTGAAACAGTTTGGTGAGAATGTATACACAATTATTCAAATGGCTGAGACGGCTCATCAAACACAAGGATTCTAGTCCATGACGAAGCACTGCCGACAAAGATTAGCTGCCGTAATTACTCTCTCGTTTCTATCTTTCACATCGCCTTTGCTGTTGACTCGCAATGCTGCGGCTGGAATTGGGGACGAACCCACAGCTAATCCCAAACAGATTGCCTCCCTTACCGAGAAGTTAAAGAGTAGCGAGGAAACGAAACTTAATGCAGCTATTAAGCTGTTAGGAAAAATAGGTAAACCAGCTATCCCTGATTGGATGGAAGCTTTGCAGGATCAGAATTTGTCAGTCGGCCAGAGTGCTGCTGAGGTTCTAAGACAAATTGCTCTTCCTGCTATTCCTGCCTTTGTCAGAACCTTGAAAGATTCAGATGTGTCGGTTGGTGCAGAAGCTAAAACTTCACTGCCACAGCTAATTCTCTTGCTGAAAGACTCCGATGCAACTGTGCGTAGCCGTGCAGGCTATGCTTTGGGAAGGATTGGTGCAGAAGCTAAAACTGCTGTGCCACACCTAATTCTCTTGCTGAAAGACTCCGATGCAACCGTGCGTAGCCATGCAGCCAATGCTTTGGGAAGTATGGGTGCAGAAGCTAAAACTGTTGTGCCGCACCTAATTCTCTTGCTGAAAGACTCGGATGCAAATGTGCGTAGCCGTGCAGACTATGCTTTGGCAAGGATGCGTGCAGAAACTAAAACTGCTGTGCCACAGCTAATTCCCCTGCTGAAAGACTCAGATGCAACTGTGCGTAGTAGTGCAGCCTCTGCTTTGGGAAGTTTCGGTGCAGAAGGTAAAACGGCACTGCCGCAGCTAATTGTCTTGCTGAAAGACTCCAATCCAAATGTGCGTAATAGTACAGCCTCTGCTTTGAATAAAATCCGTGCAAAAGCTTAAACTGTTGTGCCGCAGCTAGTGGCTGTTGACAAGGTGGAATTTAGATTTAAATACTGACAGAATCGGCGCTGATTATAGCAATATGTAGATTAGCCAACCCGACCCAGATTTCTGCCAACAAATCCGTGCGTTTGATGAACAATGTCCGGCTTTTACTTTCGTGAGGCCGGGATTGGAGGGCGATAGGTGTTATTTCAAGAATCGCGTGCCGTCGTCAAGTCTGAGAGAAGACCGGAGTTCTAGTTTAAAATCAAGGCGTTAAAGAAAAACGAAAGCGGAATGTTCTTAAGGTTTCCCTTTTTAAGCTCAACTTCCCCCCACGGGGAAGTTAAACTCAACTTCCGAAGCGATTACAAAATTTCATCGAATAGAATAGCAGGGATGTAACGGTTCACGGGGTTTAAACCAAGACTTGAGAAAATCGCAGAGTCCGATTAAGGTACACCAGTTACATAATTCCTAAGCAAATCCGGTTACAGGTTACTTCTGTGGACTTGGAATCTTGCTCAGAAATAATTCCTTAGTCCGAGAATCGCGATCGTACATATGTATAACAGGAACAAGGCGATCGTCAACCATAACTTTGTCATCGTGAATCTCCCAATCTCCCTCATGATCTCCACACAGTGTGAGGACGGCACCACTCTTCAAATTATGTTTCACCGTTTGGTTACTGGGAAATTGATAGTTAATCACCTTATTGAACATTGGTTGATCGATAGGTTTACGACGATGGCGTTGAGCCTCCAACACCATTAATTCACTTAATTGCATCATGAGATGGTTTCCTCCTAATATTGTCCCTGCACAGAGTATAGGTTTTCCCAACATTTCTTCCAGAGTTTTTTTCCCATAAATAGCACTCAACCATTCACTATCTATGTTTTCTTTAGTGGGCGCTCCAAAATAAATACCTGCTTCTTCAAAAACGTGCAGCTTACTAGAGTCTAAGTCATCGAAGGGAGAAGCTTGGAAAACAACATCACGCACATCTGAAGTCATAACCATTCGATAACTGGAGTTAACCTTCAGGAATGTATGGTAAGCCATCCAGCGACCTGTGATGGGATGAATCCAATTGGCAACCGTACTCCTATAATCCTCCTCTAAGTAGGTACGGTTAGATCCTGAACTTAGTCGAATTAAAGCTTGCAGTCCTACCATCTTTGCGTGATAGATGAGATTTAGGATCTTTGAGCTAGTAACCCACTTCCACACATTTTCAACTGGTATAAGGGTGATATTTTTTTCGAGAGCTACCTTGGCGAACTCATCCCCTAATGCATTAATAAACACAACAATATCAACTTTATCTGGCTCGCAATGCTGACGAGTGGATACAACAAACCTGTAGAAATCCTCGAATTTACAGTTTGTTGCATAACCCATTATTAAGTCTTTCATTGTTTGTCCCCTCAAAATCAGTAGATGTAAACAGTAAAGATACTAACAGAGTCTTAATTGAGTCCGCGTATAGCCGTCTAACCGTTGACCCAAAATGCCTTCTGTGATCACCAAAAAGTTGGCAGAGCCACCAATAATTGTGTCGCAGATATTGTGTCGCCGATGTATATTGAATAATTCACGCTAACATACCACAAATAGCTCGGGTATGTCAACCTCTTCTTACTGCGAGTCGTCATTTTTTTTTGTTGATATAATTCTGCCCACCATCGGTCTTAAAAATCTGAGTGTTCGCACTTAAAAATGTTACCTGCATTACATACTAAAATACCTAATAAGCCTCCCCAGAAAACCCAACCCAACCCTCGTATCGAGGGGAGAATATTTATTAATAAAAGCAGTGGTCGCTCGTTATTTACCCAAAAATATTTAGCAAAAATTTCCGGTGCAAAGGATAGCGACTTTCTGCCACAACAAATCACATCGCGTTATAATGTAACAATTACTATACCGCCTGAATCTCCTTAACATCTCGCAGGGATAATTGTATAACAATGTACAGACCAGATTCGCCCAACGCCAACAAAAGTGCTGCTGACGATGTAGGCTCTACCAAGTGAAGGCCCGGAGATTCCAGGCTTGCCTGACGAATATCACCCTGGCAATCACAAAAGTTGTGTGATCGCTGATTTCTCCCTAATTATCTAGCCGATCGCGTCTTCTCTGCCAGCGATATAAATCTCTACTACGAATCCAATCATCCCAATTGGTACAAAAGACCCGATTGGTATTTAGTTGTCGAAGTTTTGAGAGTTTACCGAGACAGAGACTTGGGCGAAAGTTACGTCATTTAGCACAAACCCGTAACTCCTTTAATCACTATCTAATTTCTGTCACTATGTACGGAAGATGAAAATTGAAGTTTGACATAATTGCAACGCAATAAACCGCCGACTAAATGGCAGATTTACGAGATAATTTTGAAGATTAGTTATTACTTTGTTCTTGGTAAATACAACCACTTGAGAGTATTTCGCTTAGCGGGCAACCTTTACCGCGAACAAGTGTTAACAGGTTCTCGATTCTGGATAATGGAAATAAAGTTGAGTTTGGGTTTGTGGAAGGTTCTTTCTTGGAACATCAGAGGTTGTGGCTGCGCTAGTATGATGTTAATAGCAATTTAGCTCGGACTCCAGAAGAATTTGCAAGACAGCGAGATCAATGGGAAAGGCAGTCAGCCGAATCTGAAAGTCAGCGGGCCAATCCATTAGCCGATCGAATCAGAACAATGGGCATTAATCCAGATGAGCTGTAAAATTAAGTAGCAGCATGAAATGGTGCAAGCTGCAAGCGCTGTCGATAAAAACTTATTAACTAAAAATAAATTATGCCAGACTCTACCTCACTGCGCGATCGCTACCTAGCCCTAATCGACAAAATTGTCGAAATCACCCTCAAAGGTCAAATTCGCTCCAAAGAACAAGTCTATCAAATGCTGGTGCAAGACATTAGCACTGGTACTGGCGAAATCTTTGAACGCTGTTTCGGCGAACGCCTTGATGCCGCCGAAAATCAACTCAGGAATGAAAAAGACGAAATCAAACAAGCAAAGGCAAATCGCAGCCTCCGAGCTCTCAAAACCATCCAAGGAGAATGGGAACGCTGGCAGAAAGATAACCGCGTCGATCGCGAAATTGCATCGTCAATCCAACAAATCGTTACTGCCGAATCTAACGCCCGCCTCCTGGCATTATTGCAAGTAATCGATCCGAATAAAGAACATCCGCTGACTCTAGCTCAATTGCAGCAATTGGCAAAATCTTTGCACCAACAAATGCTGCAAACTGCGAATCCCGAAACCGAACAAGATTTGCAGCAAATCACCGTCGGCATCGCTAAAGGTTTAGAATCTTGGCAGCGTTTAGAACCGGAACTTGTGGGCTGGATTTATCAGCCGCAGCAGCTAGGATTTGCCGGTAGTCCCGAACAAAATGGGCCTTGGGCTTTTTGGGCCAAAAAAGTTAACAGTCCCTTTCCCCACGCTCTCTTAAATACTATTGCGCTCGGTGAATCGGTAGTTCAATTCGCAGCCCAGCAATCGAATTTAGATTTAGGCATATTGGTGGAAGTGGCGATTATTTTGCAGTGCTTGCAACGGGCCTTGGCGACATGGTTTGATAAGCAAGTTTACGATTCCAAAGTGTCAACAAAAGCTTCAATTTCTACTTACATTACTTTTGCGGTAATTTGGAGTCAGCTAGCTAGTGGATTTAATAATTCTACCAAGAGTGGCGAGCAGTTGGCAAATGCTTGTTTTCAAGTAACTTTGCAAATTTTGCGCGCGTTTTCTCAGCGAGAATATTTTCCGCTTTATGGGGGAATTTTTGCTTCGTTTGATGGTAAAGCTCTGCGGCATACTTTGGATTATTTAGACGAACCGCTGCGGCGAGTTGAAGGCACTCAAGCGAAAGCTCGGATTCTGACGCTTTTGGGTTATTCGATGCAGGCGGCGGGGGCTTATGAGCGATCGATCTTGCTGCACAAGCAAGCGCTGGAAATTGCCCGTACCGAAGGAGACAAAGCTTGCGAAGTTGCCAATCTCAATCACATCAGCCGCAACTATGTTGCTCAAAAAAATTATCAGGAAGCGATTAATTACAGCCAGCGGGCTTTAATTATGGCACGACAAGCCGGAGAGCGACAAGGCGAGGCAAATGCTCTGGCTAATTTGGGTTACAGTGAAGTGTTTCAAGCGCGGCAGTTGGAGGAGGTGGAACCGGAGGTTTACGAGAGTGCGATCGGTTATTTGGAACAAGGTTTGTTGCTATCGGAAAAATTGGGCGATCGCCAAAGTCAAGCTTTTTGTTCCAGCAGTCTCGGGATCGCTAAAATTGCCCTGGAAAATGCTGAAGGTGCGATCGAATATTTGCTCAAAGGTTGGCAAGCAGCTCAATTCTCAGGGGATTTATATTTGCAAGGTCTGAATTTGGCTTACTTGGCTCAAGCTTATTACAGAATCAACTCACTAGAAAAAGCGATATTTGCGGGCAGCTTGGGGATGTATACTTTGGAGCAAATTGGTGCGATGGAGTGGCGTCAATCGGCTGGTTTGTTGACAATTTTGCAGGGTCAAATGGGGGCGGAATCTTTTAAACAATCTTTGGCTAAAAGTCGAGCGAATATCATTCCGGCGATCGGTGTTGATGGCTACGATTACATCCCGGAGTTGCTGGAAAAATATCAGCAATCTATTTAACTCTTTGTGGAACAGGCCGGAAAGCCTGTTGTTAAGAGGGGTGCAAAATGTAAGTTTTAACTCACCCAATAGCTGCATTATCAATAAGTCTTTCATGGGCGGGCTCTCCTGCCCACCCCACAACCAAATTTAAGTCTTTGTGGAACAGGCATCTTGCCTGTTCATGTGTTTTTATGCACCCCAACCTCCAAATAATTAATGCTCAACTATCACCGGTGTGCCAACTGCGACTTTCTCAAATAAAGCCTGTGCGTCTTTATCAAACATTCTGACGCAGCCGTGAGAAGCCGCCCCCCCGATAGACTCTGGATTCGGAGTACCATGAAAACCAATCACATTCTTGCCATCCGTCCAAAACCCCATCCACCTAGTCCCTAATGGATTGTCTGGCCCAGCAGGAATAAGTTCTCCTGTCCAAGGATTTTGCCAAACTGGATCTTTGATCATTTGAATAACTTTAAAATTGCCTGTAGGAGTTTCCCAGCCGCCTTTTCCCACAGCAACCGGGAAACTGGCTTGCACCTTATTTTGTCGGTAAACATAGACGCGGCGTTCTCGCAATTTCAGCACTAAACGCACTTCCTCAATAGGATTTACCGCAGGCTTTGGTTCCTGGGGAATATAACGAAATGGTTCTCCCAATGGCGGCAGTTCTGGGGTTCCGAGATTCGGCAATTTTGTCTCGGATGTGGGCCGCTGCGCCGCGACCGCACTATTACTTGAATTAGCCACTACTTCGGCAGTCGCTTGCTGCTGTATGCCGACCGACAGCGCCGCTGCACTCAAGCTCAGTACAATTAACTTATTAAACAAAAATTTGCTCTTCACCATTGTTTTATTCGCTAAACTCCTCACCAGCAGTTCCTACAAAGTTCCTATCTAATTATCCGCCAACCGCACCCGATGAGAAAAATTTTGAGATGGCTTTTTGACGGCAACTGCGCTGCACAGTTTGTAGTTTAAATTCCACCACTGATAACTTGTAACTCAGCACAAAGCTTAGACAATAATACTAAAACCACAAGGTTTTTATAAGCGGCTCAGTGGAGTTACGCAAGAGAATGTCGTGAGAAAACCCGGTTTATGCGTAAATATTGCCAGAAAATGATTAAAGTTTACCTCCGACTAATTTGATTTTTTAGCATGGCCGAGTGGCGATCGAGTATTCCAACTATGGCGCTGCTGTATCCGGCAAGCACAATCTGTCTTTGGGTAGAGTTCCCCCCCAACAGTTAGGTTGGCGGAAAAAAACTGCTAAGGTCGATCGAATAAACTCAATATATCACGGCAACACTCTAGAGATGCGAAACGCTGAACTTGTTGTAAATCGGGAACTTATGATGTAAAATTTAGTCTTTCAATACTTGTTCGATAATCTTTTTTTGAGATTGTCATAAATTTCCTACTCTGGGGATTAAACTGGATTAGGTATAGAGGTTGGGACTTTCGCGCAGCGGAAGCAAACCCGACCCTGAATAGCAGTTAATGTGAGGTTTCAATGCGTCTTCAGAACATCAAATTATTGACAGGTGCAACACTGTCGGTGCTAATTTCGGCGGTCTCAGTACATCCTGCGATGGCTAACCCTGCAACTCAAATAGCCCAAACGCAGACCACCACAACAGCAAACACTAGAACCATTGTCGGTTTTGTCAAAAGTATTGTCGGCGACGTAGTAACTATTCGCGAAGAAAATGCGCCGTACAGGACTCTCAGGATTCAAAGATGCGTCCTGAGAATTATTGGCCTGGTACCGGGAATGAAAGTCAGAGCCACGGTCGCCGGATCTCAGATACAAAATATCGCGGTGATCCCCGATTATAAGGTGGTAGCCACAACGGTTGCTCGTCCCGCAACCCCAGCACCGGCACCGCGTCCGGCTCCAGAACCGCCACCGCGTCCGATGCCTGCTCCCCGTCCGATTCCGGCTCCGATGCCTGCTCCCCGTCCGATTCCGGCTCCGGCTCCCCGTCCGGCTCCTGTGAGAGGACTTTGGTAGAGCTAGATTTGTAAAGGGAATTAAGCCACCGCGCCTGCGGTGGCTTCGCTGTTTAATCGCAGTTAGAATAATAGAATTGTCCAGCAATTGTTGAGAAATCGCTGCTATGTATTACCTGCGTTTCTTGCTGCTAATTCTCCTGCTGCCGGTGATTGCGTGCGATCGAGCTACAGATGCGATCGCCCCTGCTGTGGGCGACAGCGGCCCCCTGTCGCAAATTCCCTCCCGTGCACCGCTGGCAAATGTTGGGACAAATCAAATTGTACCGACCAAACCGCTTTCGCCGCAGCCCATCCGCATTGCTGCAACTTCTTTGCCGCAGCCAGGAGCCAGCGAAAGCGCCTCAAAACCTCCTCAAGTAATACCGATTCCCGCATCGCCAGTGTTCCGTGTGCCTCCTGGCTTTGTCGTTAACGTTTTTGCTGACAATTTAGACGCTCCCCGATGGCTGGCTTTGACGCCGACAGGCGATGTTTTGGTAACAGAAACCCGGCAGAATCGGATTACGCTGTTGCGCGATGCCAACGGCGACGGGGTTGCTGAGGTTCGCAAGACTTTTGCAAGTGCCCAAAACGGGTTAAATATTCCCTTTGGCATGGCTTTTGCCGATCGCTATTTTTTCATCGGAAATACCGATGAAGTCCGCCGATTTCCCTACACAAAAGGGCAGGAACAATTGGCAGGTAGCGGTCAAAAAATTGCGGATTTACCGGGCGGCGGCTACAACCAACACTGGACGCGAAATGTTGTCGTTTCCCCCGACAATAGCAAGCTTTTCGTATCAGTTGGCTCGCAGTCTAATGCCGATGTCGAGCCGCTGCCGAGGGCCTCTGTTCAAGTAATGAATTTGGACGGCAAGAACCAGCAAATTTTCGCTTCCGGTTTGCGAAATCCGGTGGGATTGGATTTTCACCCAAAAACGAATCAACTCTACACGACAGTGAACGAACGCGACGGTTTGGGAGATGATTTGGTGCCGGATTACTTCACAAGAATTCGTCAAGGGGAGTTTTACGGCTGGCCTTACGCTTATTTTAAGCCGAATTTGCTCGACCCGCGCCACTCCAGAAACGGCAATAGCGATCGACCTGATTTAGCGGCTAAAACATTAATGCCAGACGTGCTGTTTCAGGCGCACTCTGCCGCTTTGGGGCTTCAGTTTTACGACGGCAAAACGTTTCCTAAAAGATTTCTCAACGGGGCGTTTGTGGCGTTTCGCGGCAGTTGGAACCGGAACGCTGGAACTGGTTATAAAATCGTGTTTGTACCTTTTAATGCGGCGAACGGACGCCCTCAAGGTTATTATGAGGATTTTCTGACTGGTTTTCTCACAGATCCTTCTGGCCCGAAAACTTGGGGGAGGCCAGTTGGTTTGCTGGTTTTACCTGACGGGAGTTTGCTGTTTACTGAGGAAGCGAACAACCGGATTTATCGGGTGCAGTATCGCGGCTGAGGATTGGGCGATCGATAAATTCTTCACCCTCGTATACTTTTTGTTGAATCGACAATTTATCTTCTTTTCTAATTTCACTATTCAATTTGAGAGTCGCTGGGTGGGGGCGGGTTTTGTACAGAGATTGTCTGCTGTTGGTTCTGATGGCCGGCTAAAACCGCCTCTACAAGCCTCTAATATATCAGAAATATCGAGGTTGTGCGATCGCGCTTTAAAATCCCGAACCGGGTTGTCTCAGAAACTCTGCTTCTTCCGGGGTTGTTTCCCGTCCGAGAATTTGATTGCGGTGCGGAAATCTCCCAAAACGCTTGATTATTTCCAAATGCTGCATCGCGTATTCAATGAGTGAATCGCTGTCAGGTTCGCCGCTGAGTTGGCAAAATAGTTTGACAGATTTCTCCTGGTTTTCTAAGTTTTCGCTGTGTTGAAACGGGAGATAAATAAACAATTTTTGTACAGTCAGCAATTCGCGATCGAAGTTATGATTAATAGCGTATTCGGCGGTGGCTAAAGCTTTGCTGTCTGTGGCGAATGCTTGAGGCGTTCCCCGAAACATATGACGCGGAAATTGATCGAACACTAGAATTAATGCGAGGCAATTTTCGGAGGAATCTTGCCATGAGTCGAGTTTACCGGAGGCAGCGAGTTCGTATTGCTGCATAAATCGCGATCCTCTTCGAGGGCTTCGCTAACGCACTTGGGCATCAAAATCCGCATCTTTTTCAAACCATTTCTTGTGGACTTTGCCAAACTCAGGAGAGTGCGATCGACCAAACCAAAAACCTAAAACTTCATTCATTAGCAATCTAGTAGGCGATTGATTTTTTGATTAAAGATTCTGTGTCTGTAGTTGCACAAAAACTGCTATCTGTGCAACTACAAACTACAGCGATTAATGATTAGCAATAATGACTTAGGAACCTTTGTTGTGCGGTGCTTAAAGTTACGAACTAGCAAACAGTCTGTCCCAAGTTGTGCCTCCCACAACTCCGTCTACAGGAATATCCGCTTGTCGCTGAAATCTTTTCACTGCATCTTCGGTTGTCGGACCGAAAACGCCATCAATTACGATCGGATGTCGGGACAAGCCCCGCGCGTTCAACAACTTTTGCAGTTTCTTCACATCGTGCCCTTTCGAGCCGCATTTTAAAATCCTTTTATGGTATCTCACTGCGGGTCGATGGCAATCATCAGTGTGGCAAACTGCGGAGCCTGCTGCATAGTTTGCTCTACTTGTACCCGTCACAACTAATAGGGCGAGAATTGCTAGTAAATAATAAAAAGTCTGTGATCCTGCCATACTTTCCCTGTTAATTTTTCAAGCGTTTTTTGCAAATTGGACGATTGTTTGAGGGTGAGAAACCGGGTTTCTGGGATGGGGGCATCCAATCTTGATTGACCAGGTTTCTGGCAACAGTCAACCGACATTCTACAATATAAGTGGCTTTACTGCAAAATCTCCGATCGTGCAAGTTAAATTTTGTTGCTCTTTGGTAGCAGCAAAGGTAACAATTACTTCGCAAGCAACTGCAACCGTCAGCATTACCAAGTTTCTCGCCAGCGGGTAATCGCAAACGTCATCATTCGCCGCTGAAGGAACCCGATAGTGTTGGTTCCAAATTATTTCCGAGTAATCGGCAGCTAATCCGATGTGCACGCATGGAAGGGAGGCACTCGCACAGTAATCCTTGACTGCTTGCCGCCCGACACTGTTATCAAAAGTATCGATGACTGTGGCGCTGTTGGCAAGCAGCCGATCGACATTTGCGGGTGTCAATTCTTTTGAGTGCGCCTCAATGCTGACTCCCAAAGCGCGGTAGAGGTTGTTGGCGAGAATTTTGGCTTTGAATGCGCCGATGTCCGATCGATAATAGGGTTGAGTGGAAAGGTTGCGTTCCTCGACGCGATCGCGATCGATGACTTTTAAATGGCCAAAGCCCGATCGCGCCAGACTTTCTGTAATATTCGCACCCAAAGCGCCCGCGCCGCACACCGTTACCGGGAAATTTTTTATCAGCGACATCACTGCGGCACTTCTGTAAAGTTGTTCGTGAAAAAATATACTCATGGTAATCAAGAATTATCGATTTTCGACTACTCCAACCAATGAATGCAAGTCGAACTCTTTGTCCAATCCGCTGAGACAAATGCCAGCACTCATAACTGTCAAGTCATTTTTGGCGATCGCAGAAGTGTGAGGTTCTCCACTCCCGCTAGTCCATTCAACCAACCAATAATTTTGGCGATCGCAAAAATCCCGCAATTCACCGCCACCCATTTTCAATGCCCGTTCCAAGCGCTGTTCTGCCCGCACTTTCGGATCGAAATGTTTAATATTTCGGGACACTAATTCGTAAACAGTTCGCATTTCCGGCGTCATCCCTTTAAAGCGAACTTCTTGAGGCAAAATAAACTTTTTTAAAGCTGCTTTCAATTCCTCAGACGGTCGCGGATCGGCGCGCCTGTCAATCTCTTCAAACCACAAACAATAACCGTCCCAGCGCGCAACAATCTGCTCGAACTGCGAGCCTTTAGTTACTAAATGGACTGGTACGGGTTTAGCAACACCAGTGCGCTGTTTAGCATCAGATTCATTAACCGGATAAGCCAGCCAAGTTTGCCCTTGCAGTACGCAAGCTAAATGCAAGCGAATCGGCATGAGTAGTTGCAAATACTCTGCCACTTGGGGCAAAATAGGCTCCTCAATTACAGCAGCAACGTTCTCATTTACAGGCTCAAAAATAGCCCATCCTTCAAAGTTTTGCGGTTGCGGTTGAAACAGATAAGTCATGCCACCTATCCTTGTTCGCACCCTTCCCCCCCGCACGCAGGGTGCCAGGAATTGGGTATCGAGCAGTTGCCCTTCTTGGGCCGCGAGTTGGCTGAGGATTTTGCGGATATCTGCCACTGAATTAACCTCCTTAATTTTACTATTTTTTACCGAACGCACTTTTAATTTAAGCTTTGATAAAGTTTTGTAAATTTATTGATACAAATAAAGATCCTAATATAATATTGAGCTAGCCTCCAAATTTAACCTTGTAAATATCTCAAATAAGTATGCTGCAAAAGCTCTTTTCTAAGTTGGTTGTAGTGACAGTTTTGACACTTCCGATCTTTGGCTCAACCCAGGTAGCTAAAGCTCAGAACACCTATGGAGCTACTGCTTATTCTCCGACTTCTGACGCCACTGGTATTAGTTGGGATCATGCTACAGAAAAAGAAGCACTAGACGCAGCAGTAGTCGCGTGCAATCAACAAAGTGAAGGTGCTAACGACTGCAAACCGCTGACCTCTAATAGCAATAATTGTGGAGCGATCGCAGTAGGCAAAGGAGGAGCCGGTGCGGGCTGGGGCGACGATAAAGCAGCAGCAGAAGCTCAAGCTCTTGCCGGTTGCAGCGAACTAGAGGGCGGCAGTTGTAAAGTGCAGCTTTCAGCTTGCAACAAGTAATTAAAGTGATAAAAATTGGTCGGATCAGTATCTTTTTTGGGTCGTAAAACCCCTTGAAAAATAGTAAAAGTAGGGTGCACCATGTGCACCTTACCAAATACAAATCAGCTAAAAGTAGGGTGCACTATGTGCATCTTACAGTTAATCTCCTACTTCGGAAGTAACTGCATCAGGTGGCAGCAAACTTTCTAATCTATCTTTAGACCAGTATTCAGTAGGGTAAGCAAGTGCAATAATATCAGAGAGTCGAATCAGCCACGTAACTTGTCCGTAAGCATCGATATTTTCCGCCTGTTCGTTAGGGGGAACTATCACCAAAAGTTCCGCAAACTCCCCGAACAAATTAATCGGGATGCCGCCGAAACTGCTATTATTTGTTTTAATCCAAACTTTGCTGCCTCGATCGAGAGCTTCTTGGAGTCGCTGGCAGAGCAAACTGGATTTTTTGACCTGGGATTTTTTGGCTTTCGACTTTTTTCCCATAGTTTTAAGAAGTTAAAGTAGTTGTATTGTGGGTTGCACAGTTCGTTAGACAGTGGGTTGAGATTTAGTGCGATCCTCTTCGTTGGCCTAGCCCCCGTAGGGGCGGGCTTCGCTAACGGGGTTTGGTATTGAAACGGACAAAAGCAAAAAGGGCGATCGCCCCGTCGCTACCCCATTACTCTAGTCTATAAGAAAGTGCTGTACTGCGATCGTAATAACAATTTAATCGCAAAATGGGGAAAGGACACCCGCTCAAAAAAAATGCCACTGTCGCCAAACTCCAAACCCTGGTTGGCATCAGTGATTCCCAATCTAAAATCTAAAATTTAAAAAGGTATTACCTGCCGTATCATGTTACACAATTCGTCAACGATCCCCGTGTTTCTACTGTACCCAAATGCAGTATAATCGGTGGAATCTTCCCAAATCGTTTAAGTAAAACAATGGACTGGCGAAAGCTCATTCATCCAAACCCGAAAGCTTCAACAAGTCAACCAGCAGCGCCAGAAACTCGATTATCTGTAGAATTTTTGCTGGGACTCTTTGCTGCGGGATGGACACAACAGCAGGTGTTAGAGAAATATCCTGCACTGACTTCGGAAAAGCTGCGCGTGGCTTTGGCTGGTGCAGATTCCCAGTTAGTGTCATCCATAGCTAATCCCGAATTACAAGAAATTATTGCTCAAATTAGAGAATAATTTACAATGCTAACATCTGAAGGATTGCGGCCTGTTTTTCGTTTGCTGCTTAATGTCTCCGTATATAAAAGTTCTACTTGACGCGATAATTCCAGGTTTTGATAGCTAAATCTATAAACCATCCTAAATTAGTGGGTGTCTCCTTTGCGTAAGATTTCCACCATTCCAGAGTAGTGTTATCAAGAGGAGGAGTAATACCTTTAAGAAGATTGATAAGTAACCAAAAAGTATTATTATAACCTAGTGCAGCTTGCGTCAAGTACATATTAGGTTTACACCATTTTAACATCCCCTCTCTAGTTACTCCTGAATATGTATTAGGTTGAGGTTGCTCTTTTAAGTTGATAGTATCTTTGGTACAAACAACCCATTCTATAGAAGAATTTGGAGAAAAAGGGTTGCCTACTTTTTTCAAAACAAATCCAAATCGAGTTATCGGTGTTTTGATATTTTTATTGACGGCTGTTGGTAACCAAAGAAATAAAACGATTCCGTTAGTAGTATTAGTTATTTCTGCCACTTTTTTGTGATTCACTCCATCCCCAGTTCCATACAATATTTTTCTGTAAGTGGTACTAACCATTTCTTTTACTTTTGGCTGAGACAAAAGCAAAGTTCGCAACTTCAGAAAATCTGTATGATAGTCGGGTGGGAGCCTACCTACAAAATTGCAAGTAAAAGGAGGTAAACTGCTAAGATCTAAATTATGAGATATTTCTGGCAACCCAAATACAGGGTAAGAAATTTCATAAATTTGACTTAATAGTTTAAATTGACCTGAATTATGATAATTTTGTACAGCAAATTCCCAAAAACAAAAATCTTCTTCAAATTTTGAAGCTTCTTTGTCTGTGTAATTAGGGCTTGCTGAATAATCGATCGCAAACTATGAATAGGAGCGACCGATATATTCAAACTCAACTAAAGATA